>NZ_JAKKRO010000035.1:0-49929 GCF_025654235.1 Shewanella sp. SM32
TTTAACCGCTTTGTGGGCAGTCAACATCAGCTGATCAGCCATATTCGCCAATTAGCGAATGAGTTAGATGCCGATGCTGAACGTAGTCTTGCCACCACGCAAACTTCAGTTGCGGAGTTACAACGTCAGCAGCAAGAAGTCGCTATGGTCGCGACTGCGGTAACTGAAATGGCGAGTGCGACTAATGAGATTGCAGCCAATGCTGAGAACACGGCAACAGCGGCTCAACAGTCTGCAGCGAGCAGTTTACAGGGCAAAGAGTTAGTGAATAAAACTCGTAACTCGATTAATTCCCTCGCCGATGAAGTGACTCAAGCAACGGATGTCATTGAAGACTTGAGCCGTCATGCTAAATCCATTTCGAGCATCCTGGCGACAATTCAAGGAATTGCCGAGCAAACTAACCTGTTGGCGCTTAACGCAGCCATTGAAGCGGCGCGTGCTGGCGAGCAAGGCCGTGGTTTTGCGGTCGTTGCCGATGAAGTTCGAGTACTGTCACGTCGTACACAGGATTCGACTCAGGAAGTACATACCACGATTGAAACGCTACAACGCACTACCGCTMGAGCAGTCAGCTTGATGGAAAGCAGCCAAGCATTAGCGGGTCATAGCGTAGAGGATGCCAATGCGGCGGCGAAAGCCCTTGAAGAGATTACGCAAGCGGTCAACGTGATTTCAGATATGGCAGGCCAAATTGCTACCGCAGCGGAAGAACAGACTCAAGTGACGGGTGAAATAACCCAGAATACGGTTGCGATTAAAGATGTGACCGATGAGATTACCGCATCGGCCATGGCAGATTTGGCACAGGCGAGGGGCTTAAAAGCGCCACACTTTGACAAATGGTTTCTCTAATCCATTTATGCCCTTGATCTTCATCATTTCTTTGATGCCATAACAGCACATAGGCCATTGGCATAAATTCGAAAGGCAGTGGCAGTTGTTTGAGCGGATAAAGTTGGCAGGCGTGACGGGCAAAGCTCGACGGCAGAGTGAAGATTAAATTGCTGTGGGCGCAAACGCTGGCGGCACCATAAAAGTCGGGTACAGTCGTGCTGATCCGGCGTCTATGCCCAAGATCGGCAAGAAAGTAATCCAGTGCCCACCAATCACTACCTTCACAACGAACCTGCACATGGGCCATATCGAGGTAAAGGGGTAAATTCCATTGTTCTGAGGTGAGCGCCGCCATCAGCGGGTGATCCTCTCGCACTAAGCAGACTTGTTGATCGGTAAATAATGTTTGATATGCAATCCCTTCGGGCAAGCGATCTACTTGAAAATCTGACAGTGGATGCAAATCCCGCCCTGAAATGCCAAAGTCGATTTGCCCTTGCTGCAAATCCTGCATCGATTTTTCGGTCCAGACATAGGAGTCGAGTTTGACGTTGGGTGCCGTGGTCAGCATAGGGCCGATAAAATATGGGATTAAGGTTTCATAGGCGCTTTCCACCATGGCAAAAGAAAATTGTCGATTGCTACTGGCAGGATTAAAGGTCGGAGGCTGAGTGAGTTGATACAAGTCTTGCAATATATTCGGTAGTTTTTGCCCAAGAATGAGGGCATGCGCGGTGGGTTTTAAGCCATGCGCCGTGCGCTGAAATAGGGGATCATCTAAGGTTTCTCTGAGTCGATTTAAGCTCTTACTGAGTGCTGACTGGCTTATATGTAATCGGCTGGCGGCGCGAGTGACACTCTGCTCCTCTAGCAGTACTTTGAGTATGACCAGCAAGTTCAAATCGATTCTGGCTAAGTTGTCGATATTCACAGATATTCCTCAAAGGAAATTTACTTTGGAAATTATACCATTTCTGTTCATACCTTGAGTTAATTAAAATAGCGCCCACTGAAATACCTTTCCCTGAACAACTGAGATTATTTATGCGGCGCAATCTGTTACCTATCCTGATGTCTATGGTGCTGCTCAGCCCATTAGCCATCGATATTTATTTACCTTCAATGCCAACTATGGCGACAGAATTCGCCGTATCTGCCAGTGATGTGCAATCCACGCTCGTATTGTTTTTATTCGCCATGGGCTTAGGCCAAGTGTTGATTGGGCCATTAGCCGACCGTTATGGCCGCCGTCCTGTGGCCATTTTCGGGGTCTTACTCTACGGCGCAAGTAGTCTTCTCGCTGCCGCGGCCATCGAGTTTCATTGGTTACAGATTGCTCGTGTGCTGCAAGGTTTAGCCGCCTGTTCAACTTCTATCGTGGTGTTTAGTGCGGTGCGCGACTGCTACTCGCAAAAAGAAGGCGCTAAAATTTACAGTTACTTAAATGGTGCGATTTGCGTGATCCCAGCTTTAGCACCAACCTTAGGTGGCTTGTTAGCGATGCAATTCGGCTGGCGTTCAACCTTCGTTTTCATGACGTTATATGCCATGTTGATGATGCTCGTTGTTGGTTATCGCTTACCTGAGACTCGTCCAGCTAACACTGTTACTACTGGCCCACTTTACCGTTGGGGCAGATTCAAACCTGTACTCGGTAACACCCACTTTTTGTTTTATGCCTTTGCTTGTATGTCGGCTATGGCGGCTATTTTGAGTTATGTGTCTTATGCGCCTGTGTGGTTGATTGGGCATTTAGGGGTTTCTGAGCTGGCGTTTAGTGGCTTATTCGGACTCAATGCTGTGTTCAATATCGTGGCCTGTTTTGCGGCACCGATCGTCATTCGCAAACTGGGTAATCGTCCAACGGTTATTTTGGCTCTATCCTTACTCGTTCTGTCTTCAGTGGCGACAGTGGCGGGCCAACAGTTTGGTCCAAATACAGGGATGGCAGCAGCTTTTAACTTCATGTTACCTATGATGTTGTTATGTGTGGGATTTGCCTTCTTACTCGGCCCCGCGACTAGTATGGCGCTGTCAGCTTTCGGTGAGCGAGCGGGGACTGCCGCGGCTATGCTAGGTTTTATTCAGATGAGTGGTGCATCCGTTTTAGCTGGACTTATACAGCAAACGAATTTAACTGCACCTTATGCAGTGGCACTCGTCATGGGCGTGTTTTCTATCGGTTTATTGTTGATGATGGCGCTGAGTCGATTCGACCACTGGCACCAAGAGCAGTTAGTTGGCGAGCATTAGTAGTATTGAGTTCAGGAGCGATAAAGCGGGATTAGACCCATCATATGATCGATTGTGATGACGATGCTTCAAGAGTAAACAGGGCTGTTTGTGAAATCAGTGCTGCTGAGTATATTCTGTAAACCCTTTGCCCGCAGTCTTGCTAACCACAAGCTGCGGGCATTTTTTATTTAAAAGCGGCCGTTGAGACTAAGTGAAATATCAACGCCATCCCAATCGGGTTCAAATGACTTGGCAATACCAGCTCGAGCGGATATTAAGTCTGTAATACGCCAGTGATAAGCAGTATTAATACTGTAAGGGTCCTTATCGTCTTGAATACTGTAGTTTGCGCCGATAGACCAAGCGCGAGTCATGTACCAATCAGCAGTTAAGTTTACGATTGTACTGTTATTGCTATTGTTATATTGGCCGTTAGGGCCGTTAGTTAGCGTATTATCAGACTGGCTGTAGTAGATGTTTGCTTGCAAATCAATACCTGCTGTAGATTGCATAGGAATAAAACTGCGTATTCCTATGCCGAACGCATCATTGTCAGAATTTCCTTTTGATCCAAATCCAGCATCATAATCACCGTCACTACTGGAGTAGCTAGCATAAACAGCCGAGGTAGCGTTAAAGTAATAACCTAAGTTGATTCCATAAGTATTAGCATTATAGAAATCATTATCTAGATTGAAGTAATTTGCACCAACAAACCATTTAGATGCGAAAACATATTCTCCATTGACAGCATAAGAGTCTAAATCATCATTAAAACTATAATTACCACCAATATTAGATGTTTGTGCTAAAAAGCCACTTATTGCGTAGGGCGCAGAATCTTGACTAACTGGGGTAGAATAGTAGCGATAGTCAGCACTCCAGCCGCCATCACTAAATGCTTCACTTGAGGCGCCATAGTTAATATTGACATCATGTTGGTAGGCTTTGTCTGTGGCTGCAAATGTATTTGTACTCAATAATCCGAATACAACCGCAATACTGATCAGTCTTTTGTCCATTTTATCGTCCTTGTTGTGGGTACTGAAAGCAAGAAAAGTATAATAAATGCTAAGTGTTAGCAGTTTTAACTTATTGACCTTAGCGTTCTTGCTGGTGTCACTATACGATGTCGTCACAAAAGTTCAACAAAAAAACAGTTTGAAAAATAGAGCCTTAAACCGTCTTGCATATTGAATTTGAGTGAGCAGTGTGAGTTTTTAGGCTAAAGTTAAGAGGACTGCGCCTTTGTCGCGTTTTTATTGTTCTATCTGTCGTTATCCGCAAAATGCTTGCTTATGTGCGAGTGTTCAGCCTATCTCTCCAATGACTCAGTTGGTGGTTTTACAGCACCCGAGTGAAGTCGAACATAAGAAGAATAGTGTGCGGGTATTGAGTCTTGCTGTACCTAAAACGCAAGTTTATGTGGGTGAAAGCGAGTCTGATTTCAAAGGCTTACGGGAATATTTAGCGGTGTGTAATAAGCCTATTTATCTCGTCTATCCCTCTGCGTTAAGTGTAAGTGTTGAACAGCAACGTATTAATCCTGATTGTATATTGCTGTTGCTCGATGGCACTTGGCGTAAGGCATTCAAAATGCTGCAGCTGAATCCTTGGTTAACCCAGTATCCTGCGGTGCATTTGGCTGAAGGTTATGAATCGCGCTATCGGATCCGTAAATCGAGTCGTAGCGATAGTTTATCGACCTTAGAAGCTTGCGCTTATATGTTAAGCGCCCTCGATCCTACCCTTGATGTTCAGCCGTTAATGATGGCATTTGATACTATGGTGGAACTGCGGATTAAGGCGATGCCGAGTACAGTGCAGGCTCGTTATCAGAACTCAAATGAATCCAATGGTAAGGTATAGTTGATGAGGTTAAGGCTATTGAGTCTTAGATTTTTTAAGTATGAATTAGTGCTTTTAAGTTATTGAGTTTTGAGACTCCGTACGAATTAAAATAGTCAAAATCTTATTCAGATCACGCTAACGTAATGTGAAATACGGTTTAATAACTGGGATTCATTTGCGCAGCAAATGATGAGATAGCTTTGCCAGCCAATTGCTTTGCAGGGGAGTAATTCCATTCATTACTATTAGTAAATGGCGTGCTGGCAGGGCTATCGAGCTTTAAATATGGTTTTTTTTATTGATAATGATGAGAGCGCTTTGCCAGGCCATCATTGGTTTTGCAGGGGAGTAGATTCCATTCATTACTATTAGTAAATAGCGTGCTGGCAGGGCTATCGAGCTTAAATCGTATGTTTTCTGCAAGAAAATCTTTCCCCTTAGTTCGCGACCCATCAAAATATTTCGATAAAACCTTAGCGGAATCTTTCGTTTTCCGTTGTAAATGTTGAGAGCGTTAATTCGGTACGTCGGTCGGATTATCGAGCCGATGCGAACATCGGCAGTCCTAAATCTGTTCTAGGCTAAGCGTTTTTCCGCAAGAAAGGCTTGGGTGAAGTTTTCGACTGAACTCGGGTAGCCAAATAGAAATCCTTGGGCGAAACCTTGGCCCATGTCAGTCATTATGTCTTTTTGTTGTTGAGTTTCAATACCTTCTGCGACGAAGTGAATGTCGAGTGCTTGTGCGAGTTGCACTATAGCATTGCAGAGCTTTTGTCCTGAGACTTCGTTTAAGCGCAAGGCAAACTCGGCATCAATTTTGACGCTGTCTATTGGCAAAGTCCCTAAGCGACTGAGTGACGATAACCCAGTCCCAAAATCATCGATGGCAATACTGACACCTAACGCTTTGATACGATTGAGTGTGAGTCGTGCTTGCTCCGGTTGTCGTAACAATGCCGATTCGGTAATTTCTAAAATCAGTGCTTCGGCGGGTAATTTCGCCATTTCTAAGGCATTTATCACTTGGTCGATAAAATCTAAGTGTTCTAATTGCAGTGGTGACACATTGACTGAAATTCTAAAGTCGGGTTGATAATGTGCTCGCCAGAGGGCCGCTTGTACACAGGCCTGTTCTAATACCCATTGGCCAATGCTGACAATTAATCCTGTTTCCTCAAGCAATGGCACAAAGTCGGCAGCTTCATAATATTCTGTCGGTGACTTCTGCCAGCGGAGCAGGGCTTCGGCAGCAATAGTTTGATTTGTGTGTAAATCGACTATGGCTTGATAAGCGAGAGTGAATTGTTTTAGGCTATGCGCATGCCTTAGGTTATTGATTAACTGTAATTTTAACTCGGCTGCTAGGCTCATTTCCTTATCGTAAAACACGAGATGCGGTAAGCTCTTTTTAGCGCAATACATGGCAGTATCGGCAAGACTAATCAGTTGTCCCGCTTGGTTACTGTGGGTAGGAAATAGCGCAATGCCTATGCTGGTGCCGAGGAAGAACTTTTGGCCTTCAATTTCAAAGGGGCTCTCAAATAAGCTGAGAATCTGTTCTGCAAACAGTTGGATTTCATCTTTGCAGCTACAGTCTTGCAGCACTAAGGTAAACTCATCTCCTCCCATACGGGCTATATCGGCTTTTTCGATACAACCCGCCTCGAGACGGGCGGCGACGAGTTGTAATACTCTATCGCCCATGGAGTGACCGAAGCTGTCATTGATATTCTTGAAACCATTGAGATCTAAAAACATCAACGCCCCCAGTGCGAGGGGATCAGTTTTAAGTTTTTCGAGGGCACTATTGAGGATCTGTTTGAGATGGAACCTGTTAGGTAATCCAGTCAAGGTATCGTACATAGCCCGAGTTGTTAGCTGGGTTTCTAATAGTTTTTTAGTACTAATATCACTGAAAATATTCACATTATAATGAGCATCATCTTCAGTGACGATTTTACGACTGCTCTGCCAAGCAGGGAAGTTACTGCCATCTGAACGTCTTTTCCACGTTTCGCCCTGCCAAAATCCCCTTTGTTTCAAGGCGATTTGGCATTCGGTTTCTTCCCCCATATTATGGGTTCTTACCTCTAAAAATTCAGGGGTTTTACTGATGAGCTGCTCTGCGCTATAGCCGCAAATACGGCACATGGCTTTATTGACAGCCAAAATTTGATTATCAGTGTCAGTGATATACACAGCTTCGGCACTTTCTTCGAGCGTGGTCGATAAAATCTCTTTGGGAATATGAGCAAAACCATCAGAAATCGTTTCGCGCATTTGATTGCGGCGATTAAGAGCTTGTAATTCAACGAGTACAACGGGCTGTTGTTGCAGATAACAGCGATAGAGATTAATTCGAGTCGGCAGTTCATTGCCTTGTTGGCTCATGTGCAGCCAGTTGAATTCAACATTATTGCCTGCAATGGCTTCAAGGATCATTTCCCGCGCAAATTCAACACTATTGCGGCCTGAAGATTGGATCCTCGGAGAAAAATCATAGGGAGTTGCATTCACAAAAGCATCGTATTCAGTCTCAAAATAACTGAGGGTGGCTTGGTTGGCACTAATAAAGCTAAAGCCTTGAATTAAGGCTAAGGGGGTTCTATGGGGATGTGCTTGCCAGAGAGACAGCTTTTCTTGCAGTACAGGATCATCTGTACTGAGTTTCTTAAGTAAGTGTTGCCATCTGATCATTCAGGATACTCCCTTGTGACGCAAAATAGTCACATCCCATTTTTAGGTCTTCGTTGAACACGAAGTTGCCCAATAGTACATCATTCCAATGGGGTTAAAAATAAACCTAATTGTTGTTTCACTCAAATAGAAACTTAAAAAGTGTAGTTTAAGACTTGTATTCAAGCATATTTTTTAAGAACACCTGCTGCATATTTTAAGCTTAGGCAGATTTTATGCTATGTTTTGCACATCTTGCGTGAATTAGCTTTTATCATTGATTCATTCAATTATCGAATAAAGGAGACAGGAAATGGCGTATTTATTTAAAGTGTTAATCTCTAAAATATTAATATCGCTAGTCCTCATCTTTAGTTTTCATCTCGCGTTAGCAAATGCCACCGAGGCGCCAAAGCCTAGATTGACCCTAGAGCAAAAAGCCGATAAGGCACGCATCGACTCACAGCGATTAGAACAGGCTCAATTAGAAAAGGCCCGTCAAGCCACTAAAGAGACGACAGAGCGGGAAGATAAAATTAAGCAACAATCCCAAACCAACGATTGGGAAGCGCAGCAAAAACTTAAGGCACAAAAACAGTTCGACGAAAGAGAAAGTCGCGAGCAAAAATATTTACGGGAAGCAAAAGAAGCTGCCGCAAAAGAGCGTAAAATCCCTAAGCCTTAATTAGGCCATCGACATAGTCGATTTCAGCTAGTCAGTGCTAGCATTATTTGTGGGCATTACGGCTATTCTCATTACTATGCACCTTACTATCACTAGGAATTGTTGTTGAATATCTGCCCCTTATGTCATGGCGTTGAATTACTCGCTTATCATCAAGATAGGAAGCGCAGTTACCAGCAATGCCAAACCTGCCAACTGGTGAGCGTGCCTTCTGAGTTTTATCTTTCGGCCGAGGCAGAAAAAGCCGAGTACGATAAGCACGAGAATCATGCCGATGATCTCGGCTATCAAACATTTTTAAATCGCACACTCAAGCCACTACTTAGCCGTGTTAGCACTTCGGCCCAAGGGCTCGATTTTGGCTGCGGAGAAGGTAAGGCATTGAGTCTAATGGCAAAGGCGCGCGGTTATCAGATAGATAATTACGACCTTTATTACGCTAATAATCCCGAAACGTTAGCCCGCCAATACGACTTTATTACCTTAACCGAAGTCATTGAACACGTGAGTGGTGCCGCAGGGTTACTTGCCCAGCTTGATAGGTTATTAAAACCTAATGGCATTTTGGCGGTTATGACCAAGCGTGTGCAGGATAAAATCGCATTTGCCAGTTGGCACTATAAAAATGACCCTACCCATATCAATTTTTACGCCGAAGCGACCTTTGAATGGCTCGCCCAGCACTATGGCTGGCGATTAGAAATTATCGATAAGGACGTAGTGTTCTTATATAAAGAGATGCATAAAGTTGAGAAAAGTAATGCAACACCCTAATTTATGTGTCTAATTCGATTAAATAAGTTCCCATAAGTGCATATGCGAGCGGTATAAACCAAAAGGATTAACACTGCTGCTAAGTGTCTGGATGAAGGGGTAAATACAATGGACGTTAAGACTTATCTACAGGCATTGAGTGCTATTTACGCCAACATGAATCAAACATTAGAACTGGATCGTGGCTTATCAAACTCAGTTTTAGATGAAGCCGAAAAACAATTAGGTTTTACACTTATTTCCCCGTTAAGGGAGCTTTGGGGATATGCCAATGGCGGCAATGAGTGGAGCACAGTCTTTGCCCGAAAAGATTACTTTTGCCGGTATGATTTTTTGTCACTAGCCTCATCATTTAAATTTCGTGACCGAATGAGAAAACAGGCCCAGTACTACGTTGATTACCACGAGCCAGAAGTGCGGGATCCCAAAATCCAATCAGGATGGTATCAAGAAGGTTGGCTGCCCTTTGCCCAATTTGGGGGTGGCACATTACTCTTGATTGCAGATCATTCGCCCTCGGCATTAGGTAAAATGGGACAAGTGATCGCATACACCCATGACCCCGATATGATGGACTTTATCAGCCCAAACCTAAGCCAATTTTTTGCACAATCCTTGGCGCAAATCGCACTATATCCAGGTGAATTAATTGAGGATTAAGGATAACGAAAATGAACGATCCATTATTCAACAAACCTAGTGAACTGATTATTGAAGGTGAGCTTCAGGGCAACGATAAGTTACGCATAAAAATGCTCGAAGACGTTTCTCTGATGACACAAGAGACGAAGTATCAAATTCTAAATGCTATGCTCAAAATGCATAAATATTTTGAAAATTATTGCGGTGATTTGGAGGTTTCTTTAAATACAATCAATGAAATAGCAGAAAATACCCAGCCGTTGTACATTATATTGGATGACACCAGCACAATGGAGACTCGGGCAATTCGTTATCATTACGCCTGCAACTGGGAAACCGATCATGGGGTAGAAGTGATGGTACTCAATGGTAATCAAGTGATTTTTGTGGGCAACTGCGGTTACACCTATGGTGTGTTATTAGCCTCCATTGATAGTGCTTTATCCCTTCAAGATGAAGAGCTTAATTTTCTATGAGTTGCTGACTAAATTTTACTACTATTATTCCCGCGCAATACTGTGTTACTCAGAAAGGCAATTTTAGCTAAGCATTTTAGCCAGACATCTACATATGATGGCTCTTGTTCAAGTAATTTTAGCCAGTATAGGTGGTAGAGAAACCGAAAGTGCATTATGTTGTTGATTTAAAATGGGTGGCTAGACTTTGGCGGGTAAACCAAGCTAAGGAGCCAAAACGTAACAAAGCGTTTAAAATCCTTCGCTTTACTCACTGGAAGTTCAAACTACTGCTTCAGTTTGAAACTCCTTTAACACGGAGTTAACTTCTTATGACACCTGAATATCTAGCCAAACAAGTTGAATTTATTGACTGGCTCTCGGCTGCAAGTCCCATTGAAGGCGTATTGGGTTCTACATATGGATGGGAGTGGCTGCCTACAAGCAGAGATCAAGAGGATCCTTTGAATGGTCCGAAAAAATGTGAGGAAACAAAAGACGCGGAGATGCTTGTGTATAAATCGGCGCTCAGATCTCTGAGAAAAATTGGCCGGTCACATCCTTTGCTTGTGTATGGTCCTCATGATTTTACTGAGAGCTTTAGAGGCGGCGCACTCTTTGCCTTCAAAATGGCAGCGAGAGAGGCCGCTCTCAGACAAAAGGGCGTATGGAGTGAGGTGGCTGAGTTGTATAGCCAAGGCCGATGGCCATGTGGTTTTAAAGAAAATCGTGAATTTGTTGTTTTGTGACTAAAGCTAACGATGCCAAGCATTAGGACAGCTTTTCCGTTGCCTTGAGTTTCTTTAACTGAGCTCCGCCATCCCTATCTTTTTTCAGGTTGATTTATCTAAAAGCTGGATTCCCGCCCACAAGCATTGCGGGAATGACGGTTAAAGACAGCCTCTAATGAAGCACAGTCTCTTTTACCTTTATCACTAAATCTATTAACAATTCCTCCTTGTCCGTGTAGTTTAGGTAGCTTATAAAAACAACAATAGGCTATCGCTATGACTTTACCCTCTGTATCACTTGCTGCATCAACATCATTTGAATTTAAGCCCCTAGTAAATAAATCCCGTTTTTCCAAGACCTTACTCGCGTCGGCCTTAGCCTTGAGTTTTATGGGCACGGGTTTTAATTCGGTACAAGCGGCGACCAGTGCTATGCCGGATGCGGCTAAGTTGGCGGCGGGTGTGGAGCAAAAGGTGATCGACTGGCGTCGTGATTTGCATCAACATCCTGAGTTGTCTAACCGTGAGTTTCGCACCAGCAAGATTATTGAAAAACATCTGAAATCCTTAGGATTAGAAGTACAAACGGGGGTGGCGCATACGGGCGTGGTGGCCATTTTGAAAGGCGGGAAGCTGAAAGGCGGCAAGCCCGGTCCCTTGATTGCGATTCGGGCGGATATGGATGCCTTGCCTGTGACTGAGGTGGTTGATTTGCCCTTTGCCTCTAAAGCGACCGATACCTATCGTGATCAAAAAGTGGGGGTGATGCATGCCTGTGGGCACGATACCCATGTGGCAATGTTGATGGGCGTGGCTGAAAACCTCGTGAAAGTGAAAGACAGCCTCGCGGGTGATGTGATGTTTATCTTCCAACCTGCCGAAGAAGGCGCGCCAGACGGGGAAGAAGGCGGCGCAGAATTGATGCTAAAGGAAGGGCTGTTTGCTAAGCGTAAACCTGCCCAAGTGTTTGGTATGCATGTGACCTCGAGCATGCCGAGTGGCATGATTGGCCTACGCAGTGGCCCTGCGATGGCGAGTGAGGATTCTTTTACCATCAAAGTGAAAGGCCGCCAAACCCACGGTTCGCGCCCTTGGAATGGGGTCGACCCTATTGTCGCTGCGGCGCAAATTATTACCAATGTGCAAACGATCGTCAGCCGTCAGGTGGATATCACTAAAGCCCCTGCCGTGGTGAGTTTTGGTGCGGTTAATGGTGGCATACGCTCTAATATTATTCCCGATGAAGTCGAGCTGATTGGTACTATTCGCACCTTCGACCAGCCCATGCGCGCCGATATTAAAGTGCGTTTAGCTGAAATGGCCGAGCTGTCGGCGAAAACCCTTGGTGCGACCGCGACCACAGAGATCCAGCCAGGTTACCCTGTAGTGGTCAATAATCCCGAGTTAGTCGCTAGTATGAGGCCTGTGCTTGCCAGTGTGGTGGGCGATAAGATGCTGATTGAACCTGGGTTAATCACAGGTGCCGAGGACTTTTCCTTCTATGCCTTAGAGTCTCCTGGGATGTTTTTCTTCCTCGGGGTGACACCAAAGGGAACGGATCCAGAAACCGCGGCCAGCAATCATTCTCCGGCTTTTTATGTAGATGAAAGCGCGCTAAAAGTGGGAGTTGAGGCCATGACTAAAGTGGCGTTGACTGCGCTAAATGCGCAATAAGTCGGACAGACGTTATTCCGTAAGCTCTTCGGTATAACTTGAGCTTACAAAAAATCGGCGCTGGATACGCTTTCTGCGCTTGATTTGTTAAACAATTTACCTCTATATGTGGATATTTACAGCAAGGAGCAAACCAAATGAAGCGCACGCTATCGGCTCTTGTGTTGGCCATGGGACTTTTGACTCCCCTAAGCCAAGTACAGGCCACCACGGCAGAAGACATTAAGAGTTTCACGCTAGATAACGGCATGAAAATCATGGTGCTAGAAGATGCCTCAATTCCCAATGCCAACATGTATTTATTTTGGAAGGTCGGTTCACGTAACGAAGTGCCCGGCATTACCGGTATTTCGCACTTTTTCGAACACATGATGTTCAACGGTTCGAAAAAGTACGGCCCAAAAATGTTCGACCGTACTATGGAAGCCGCAGGTGGCGCGAACAATGCGTATACCACTGAAGACATGACGGTTTATACCGATTGGTTCCCCGCCAATGCGCTCGAAACTATGTTCGATCTCGAAGCTGACCGCATCGCTAACTTAGATATCAACCAAGCCATGGTCGATAGCGAACGTGGCGTAGTGCAGTCGGAGCGTTCCACTGGCTTAGAAAACTCTAACTGGAATGCCCTCGAAGGCGAAATCAAAGGTGTGGCGTTTTTAGCCCACCCTTATTCGTGGTCGGTGATCGGCCATGAGTCGGATATCGCCGCTTGGTCGCTGGAAGATTTAGTCCAGTACCATAAAACCTATTACGCGCCGAACAATGCCGTGGTCGTGATTGCCGGTGATGTAAAGCTTGCCCAAGTAAAAGCCTTGGCAGACAAGTACTTTGCGCCTATTCCGGCACAGACTCCGCCTAAAGCGATTCGCACTGTCGAACCTGAGCAAAAGGGTGAGCGTCGCACCTTTGTGCAAAAGGCATCGGTCAGCACACCTAATGTGATGTTGGCGTATCACATTCCAGCGGCAACTCATGCGGATTTTTATGCGCTGGACTTATTAAGCTCGATTCTAAGCCAAGGTAATAGCTCGCGTTTATATCAATCATTGGTTGATAAACAAGTGGCCTTAGAAGCGCAAACCTACATGCCGATGTCGGTCGATCCTAACCTCTTCTATGTGATGGGCGTTGCTACACCTGAGGTGAAAGCCTCGACGCTGGAGCATGCGTTGATTGAACAAATCGATGCGATTGCGACAACGGGTGTTACCCAGCAAGAACTGGATAAAGTTAAAAATATTAAGTTGATGGATTTTTATCGCTCGATGGAAACCATTAATGGTAAGGCTAATACCATAGGCACCTATGAGATGTATTTTGGCAGTTACGACAAGTTATTTAATGCACCTGAAGCCTATAACAAGGTGACGCCAGCGGATATTCAACGTGTTGCCCAAACCTATTTACGTAAATCGAATCGTACTGTAGCTGTGCTGGCGGCAAACGAGGAGTCCTCTCAATGAAATCGATGACAATGAAATCGACAGCAATGAAATCGACAGCAATGAAATCACTTAAGATGGTATCACTCGGAAAACCTTCTAAGTTAATGGCAGCATTGGCTTTAGGCACAAGCTTAGTCTTAGCGGGCTGCGCGGCGACATCGGCACCAAAGCGGGTCGATACTGGCAGCTTTGCGATGCCAAGTTACGATAAGTTTGTGTTAGATAACGGCTTAACTGTGTACTTAATGCCGCAGCGCGAAGTGCCGTTAATTACCTTAAATGCCGTGGTACGCGCCGGTGCAGTGAATGACACCACCGCAGGCGTGGCACAAATGACAGCAGAAGGTTTGTTGTTAGGTGCGGCGGGGAAATCTAAGGCGGATATCGAGCAGCAAGTGGATTTTCTCGGTGCAAGTTTAGTGGCCGAAGCGGATAAGGAAGGCAGTTATCTGAGTGCTGACTTTATGGCGAAGGACATTGACTTGATGCTGGGCTTATTTAGCGCGGCGATGTTAACGCCTGATTTTGATGCCGCCGAGTTCGATAAACTCAAACAGCGCGCGATTGCTGGGCTGCAGCAGGATAAAGAAAGCCCGCGGGCGGTGATTGGTCGCTACTTCGATAAGCTCGTATTCGGTGCCCATCCTTATGGCAATGCGGCTTCGGGTAACCGTGATTCACTGGAGCAAGTGACAGTGTCGCAGTTGCGCGCCTTCCATAAGAGTTACTATCAACCTTCCAATACCGCGATAACTGTCGTGGGTGACTTTGATGTGGCGTCGATGAAAGCCAAGCTGACGCAAACCTTTGGTCAGTGGCAGGGCAGCGAAAAACTGGTGCAGCCTGATTTAAACCGAGGTTTGCCTCAGTTGACCGAGGCCAAAGTCTTGTTGGTGGATAAACCCGATGCTATCGAAACCACCTTTGTGATCGGCGGTTTAGGTATTAGTCGTGACAATCCAGACTATGTAGGTTTAACGGTAGTGAACACTATTTTAGGTGGTCGTTTTACCTCTTGGCTTAACGACGAGCTGCGGGTGAACGCAGGCTTAACCTATGGCGCACGCTCAGGTTTTAGCCCTTATACCGATTCGGGCGTATTCACAATCAGCACTTTCACTAAGACGGAAACCACTCAAGAAGCGATGGATCTAGCCTTAAAAACCTATGCACGTTTATGGGAAAAAGGTGTAGATCAAGCGACCTTAGATTCGGCTAAAGCCTACGTTAAGGGCCAGTTCCCGCCTCAGTTTGAAACCTCAGGGCAGCTGGCGGGGCTCTTATCTGGCATGTATCTATACGGTTTCGATGATAAGTTTATCAATGAGTTCCAAGCTAAGGTGGATGGTTTGACCTTAGAAGAAACCCAAAGGTTAGTGAAAACTTACTTCCCGCAAAAAGATCTGCAATTTGTGCTGATTGGCAATGCGGCTAAGATTGCACCGATTGCTGCTAAGTACGGCAAAGTGCAAACTGTCGATATTAACGCCACAGGATTTGGCCAATAAGCTATTATTGCGAGGCTTGATTCAATAAAGAAAAGGTCTGCATAGTGCAGACCTTTTGCTTTTCTGTTCTAGGTGCTATTGCGCGCCCGGCTTAGCATAATGGGTCATCCAATCCTTCACTTGATTATACCAATAGATAGAGTTATTGGGTTTCATAACCCAATGATTTTCATCGGGGAAGTAAATCATCCGTGATTCCACATTGCGAGTTTGCAGGGTGCGGAACAGTTCAAATCCTTGTCCCACAGGTACCCGGTAGTCGAGCTGACCGTGGCTGACTAAGGTCGGAGTGTTAAAGTTAGCTGCAAAGTAATGCGGAGAAATGGCTTTATACAGCTCAGGATTATCCCAGTAGTTGCCAAATCGGGTGCTGTGCACGGCAAAATCCGACGCCATTTGTGAATACATGTCGTAAACCGCAGCGTGGATCAACAAGGCTTTAAAGGGATGTGGTTGGCCTAAAATAATTGAGGTCAGATAACCACCGTAACTTGCGCCACCCGCCACCATGCGGTCGCTGTCTATCCAGCTTTGCTGTTTAAACCAGTCGGCAGCCTTGAGCACATCTTCGAGGGATTTATTCTTCCAATCTGGGTTAATCGCATCGGCAAACGCTTGTCCGAAGCCGCTAGAACCATGGAAGTTTGGCCAAGCAGTGACATATCCCCAAGAGGCGAAGGTTTGTGCGTTCCAACGGTAATGGAAACCGTTAGTAATGGCGTTGTGTGGCCCGCCGTGAACTAGCATAAAGAGTGGATATTTTTTACTGCGATCGAATCCGGGGGGATAGTGAACCCACATTTGAATATCTTGATCTTGATATCCCTTGTAGGTCACTGATTCGTAAGTGCCTAAATCAACATCTTTGAGAATATCGTCATTAAAATTCTCTAGGCGTACCGTCTTACCATTGCGGGGATTAATGCTGACCAAGCGCGCTGGGTGCAAAAAGCTCTCGTTGGTGGCAATCAGTTCACCGTCTTTACCTATGGCGGGTTGGCTAAAGTCAGTTGCCTCTGTAATGGCTTTGACTTTACCGTTTTTGGCATCGATATGATAAATGCGGTTAGTGGCGGCATCTTCGATGGTGGCATAAAAGCCTTTACTGTCGGGGGTCCAATTAAATTGGCTGACCGAACGATCCCACTCTGGTGTTAGCGTATTAAGTTTACGGCTATCGATATCCAGTAACATCAGCCTTGAAGTATCGGCATAGAAACCGGGGATTTTCTGACGGGTAAAAGCCAGCGTTTTGCCATTGGGGCTAAAGCTGGGATCAGCATCTGCGGCTTGATTTTCTGGGGTGATATTCTCTGCTTTACCACTGCCAATCGTCGCAAGGAAAATATCCAGTTTAGGGTCGACACGGTTGTCTGAGCCATAAGTACTGAAGGCAATTAAGCGTTCATTAGGCGAAATATCGTAACTTGAACTGCTTTGGCTCGAGCGTGGTAACTCATGGCCGAGTGCTTGCGTCACGGATTCGACTTCGCCGCCTGAAGCGGGGAGCCTAAATACATGGGCTTGGCGACGTTCATCTAACCAGTGATCAAACTGAGCGTAGGGCAAAGCGTTCCACTGGCGAGCGGAGACCTTATTGTCCTCGTCGGCTTTTAGTTGGGTTTTCATCTCGTCCCATGTTTGATTTTGGAATACATTGCTGATGAAATACAAATGCTTGCCAATCCATTTAATACCATTTACGCCAGTAGGTATGTCGGTTAAGCGCTGCGCTTCACCCGGACCGTCCATAGGCAATAGGTAGATTTGGCCTGCGTCGTCTTCATTTCGCTCACTCACAAAGGCTAAGGTTTTGCCGTCGGGCGAAAACACGGGCTCGCTCACCTTTAACCCTTTGACTGTAATAGCACGATTATTTTTACCTTCGCCATCAAAACGCCATAACTGGGTCGAACCTTTATCTTCCTTCAGATCATATTCTGTGACTGGCGCAATAATATGCTCACCAGAGGGCGATACGACTGGGCTACCAATACGCTTAAGTTGCCAGAGCAATTCCACCGAGAGCGGTTTACTCTGCTCCGCAAATGCTGAGCCGAATGGCATCAACAGACAGAGCAATAAGATTCCTGTCTTCTTCACTGTGAGTCTCCTTATCATACATATAGTTATAATGATTTTATTTGTGGTGCAGATTCGAGAGTATAGAAACCGAGCATGAAAGCAAACTGAGTGATAACCCATAGCGGGACGCTTTGTGTAAGCATCTGTGAATGGTTGTCGGCTAATTGTGATTTGTTGATGGCGGAATTACAGGCTAATCTAGGGTGATATTTCGGCTGAGGACTAGGTAGATGCAGAATAAAATCAACCGATTAAGACTATTATGGGGAGTGGCAATTGCACTGAGTGCTGCTATTCCTCTGGCTGCGCACGCGGCTAGGGTAAGTTTTAGTGAGTTTTGCCCTCAGTTTACTGGTCAATGGGGAGGCGATGCCGCCAAAGTGGGGGAAGCGCCACGAAAAGTGACAGTCACCGGATTTTGCTCCCATGATAAGCGGCAGCTGTTATTGTCTGTGAGTGTTGGCACGCGTGCGCCCTATAGTGAAACCTGGTGGTTTAGGGAGCAGGGCGAGCAAGTGTTGTTGACCTATTACGATGGCGTGTCCCAAGAGAAGCAGCAGGTCTTTAGCTTATATCGTCAAAATGGCGATTATTCTTTGCTGGGTGAGGGCGTGGTGACTGCTCGGTCTGCGTTAATTCAATTACTGTTTGAGGCAAAGGGAGCGGGTGCTCAAGCTAACGCATGGCAATGGACGCAGAATATTCAATATTTAGACGATGATGTTGATCGCTACCAGCTATTTCGTGGGATAGAGATGACGCCAGTCGCGCCATCTCCTTAGCCGCAAATCCGCGATTTACCTTCGATAGCGCTTAAAGTGCGCCAGCAAAATCCAGTTGGCGCCACGCTTCATAGCTGATAATCGCCACTGCATTGGAGAGATTGAGGCTACGGCTGGTGGCCGCCATGGGGATGCGTAGTCTCTGCTCAGTGGGGATGGATTCGATAATCGCCATCGGTAAACCTCGGGTTTCTGGACCGAATAGCAGCACATCGTCTTCGGCAAAACTCAGCTCAGTATGCGGGCGACTCCCCTTAGTGGTGCAGGCCATAATGCGCTTGCCCGTCATGGCTTCGAGGAAAGTATCGAAGTCTTTATGGCGAGTCACATTGGTTAAGTCGGCATAGTCCAAACCCGCGCGGCGTAGCTTTTTCTCTTCTAGATCAAAACCTAATGGCTCAATCAAATGCAGCTGGCAGCCATTGTTTGCGCAAAGGCGAATGATATTACCTGTGTTAGGTGCGATTTCTGGCTCATAGAGTGCGATATGGAACATACTGGCCCGCCTGTAGAAAATGACGGCCGATTATACGGCAAACGGTGCCCAAGCGCAGTGTCTGTTGTGGGTGGATTTGGCTAAGTTCATGCAATAGAGGTTGTAATCGGTGGAATTGTTATCTCAAGGCTTGCCTGTTTTATTATCTCAAAGTAATATATCTCAATATCAAGATACTTTTTTAGAAGTCATTATGCCCTTTATTATTGCGTTACTCGCTCCTGTATTTTGGGGGACTACCTATGCGTTAGTGAGTCTCTACTTACATGACATGTCGCCCTACTGGGTAGCCGTGTGGCGTGCCTTGCCTGCGGGGATATTAATGCTGATGCTGCGTCCTCGTTTGCCAACTTTGGTTTGGTCAAAGCTTGGTTTGCTCGCTTTTTGTAATATTGGTGCCTTCTTCGCCTTGCTATTTATCGGCGCTTACCGTTTGCCGGGCGCAGTGGCGGGAACCTTAGGGGCCACTCTGCCGCTCATCTTCTTAATACTGGCTTGGCTCATTGATAAAAAACGCCCAGGAATGAAGTGGTTATTATTAGGTTTGATGGGATTAGGTGGGGTCATTTTACTGCTTAACCCTTCGGCGGATCTCGATCCTATCGGCGTGTTGTGCATGTTGAGCGCCACTACGTTAATTGCCTTTTCTTCTCGCTGGATGCAAAAGTGGGATGTGGGCGACTTTTTAGTGCTGACCGCGTGGCAGCTATTATTGGGCGGTTTGATGCTGATCCCACTGGCTTGGTTTATGGCAGGGCCACCGCAGCTACCGAGTATGACGCTTGTACCTTCACTGATATGGTTAGTGATTGCCAACACCGCCGTTGCCTATTGGGCTTGGCTGTGGTCTATGAGAAACTTAGGGCCAGAAATCATGGGTATGGTCGCTTTAGTCAACCCTGTGGTTGCCGTATCATTAGGGGTCATGATTGTGGGGGAAACTTTAGATATGCGCCAATGGATGGGAATAGCGGTGATTTTATTGTCACTGTTATTGATGAAATTGCCGCAGAATTTAAGGTTAAATCCATTTAAAAAAGTGCAACCCTAGTCATTATTTTGGGGTGAATGAGGCATAGATGCTAAAACGTTTGGATCTGAATTTACTGCCCGTACTCGAAATTCTACTTGAGGAGCAAAGCGTGACCGCCGCTGCTGCGCGGTTGCATTTGAGCCAGTCGGCGGTGAGTAAACAGCTCACACGTCTGAGGGAAGTGTTTGATGATCCTTTATTTGAACGTACCGCCTACGGCCTAAAACCGACACCCAAGGCTTTGTCACTCGCACCTGAGTTGCGCCAATGCTTACAGCAATTGGCGCAATTTACTCGGCCGGACACCTTCGAACCCGCCTTGAGCCAACGACAGTTTAGAATGCATTTGGTCGAAACCACCTATTCACTGACCTTTCCCCATTTTATGCCCATGTTGCTCACTCAAGCGCCCGGTGTGAGTCTCAATTGCCAAACGTGGCGACTCGATACCATGGACAGATTACTGCGTTGCGACATCGACTTAGCCATAGGTTGTCGCGAGTGGGATGAGCGTTCACCCATGCATGTGAATAACATTCCCGATGACTTATGCCATGTTGAGTTAGTGCAGGATTATCCAGTGTGTTTGATGCGTCGTGATCATCCGGCGTTAACACAAGAATGGAATTTAGATACCTTCTTGAGTTATCGCCATCTGCAAGTGGCCTTTGGCGGTTTAGAGCATTGGTTGCTGGATGATGTGTTGCAACTCGAGGGCCGTAAACGGGATATTGCCGTGAATATGACCGACTTTCAGAGTGCTCTCACCCTGTGTGAACAGAGCGATTTGATCCTCTGTGCACCTTCGCGCTATGCCTTGGCTGTGATGAAGTCTTTTGAGCTTCAGTCTTTACCATCACCCATCAAGCTGATCCCCGGTGCGTATTTATTGATGTGGCACAAACACTTCGAACACGACTTGAGCCATAAATGGCTGCGAGAGTTGATTATTAGTCAAGTGCTGCGTTCGATTACACTTCAGATTTAGGCAGTTTTGGTGCTGCTAACCAAGTGATTAATGCGGGCAAAATATTTTGCCCATCTGCTAAGCCTTGCTGATAGACGGCGGTTACTTTCCCGATGTTGCGATCGAGCCGCGATAGGTTAAGTGGTTGTGCTGGACGGATCACAAAGGCGTTCTTCGCTGCAACGGCTTGGTCTAACTCGGTTAATGCTTGATTATAAACTCGGTGGCGCTCACTTAACGCATGGGCAACTGCGGGGTAGCGTTTATAGGTTTTGCGGGCTAACCAATTCATTTTCATCGCGGATTTTTGGTAATGCTGATCTTGAGTCAAGATCACCACTTGGCGTGCATAACCATCTTTGCGTGATTGCGCTAACGGTATCGGTTCGCCGATGCCACCATCGAGGTAATGGTGTTGGTTAATCACGCTGGGTTTAGACATAAAAGGCAGGCTAGAGGAGGCAATGAGCACGTCGAGCAATTTATCGTGTTCATTAAAATCGGCCATCCCAAAGTAATCGGTGTTTCCTGTATTGCAGTTAAAGGCGCCGACCTTGAATTCGGTATTACTATTTAAAAATGTATCAAAATCAAATGGCAGCAACTCATAAGCCATGCGACGGTAGGTAAAGTCTGTATTGACATAATTACCCGTTGCCAGCCAATGGCGAATGCCCATATAGCGTTTGTCATTGAGATATTGCTGCTGAATGTGGAGATTGCGACCAAATTGGCGGGATACATAGGACGCGGGATAAATGGCACCTGCAGATACCCCAATTACATAGTTGAAGTGAAGTGACTGCTGTAAAAACGCGTCTAATACACCTGCGGTATAAATGGCCCTGAGGCCACCACCTTCCAACACTAAGGCCACATCTTTCATCGAGTTACATCTTTTTATCGGTTTATCACCGCAGAATACCCCAGCTTAGCGCAGAAATGAATGCGTGTAAGGTATCCTCAAGATGCGTGACCAACATCAAGATGATGTGACTTTTTCTTAGTTTTAATTGGTAAGATATTGGTTACGTTATCGTTTACGCTATCTTTTTGATGGCCCAGATTAACATGATAGGCTTGGTGAAAATCTGCCTGACTAAAGTATTGGCTAAGTGCATTGAGCGCTTCTTTCACTTTTGCGGGCTGCTTATCTCGCGCCGACGTTACGCTATAAACACTGTAGGTATTGAGTGACCATTCGGGTAATAGGGTGACCAGTTGGCCGCTTTCGAGGTATTTGTGTACTTCAGGTTCGGGCAGGGCGGCAAATCCTAGACCATCGAGTGTGAGTTGAATTAACGCCTGCATATTGTTGACGCTAATTCGCGGGCTTGTCAGTTCAAAACACTCTTGGCTGAAGGCGTGGGTTAAGATATCGCCTTTAGCATAAGTGTGATAGATCCGATTTAATTCAGTTAACTCCGTTGGGTGGCTAAGGTTTTTATGCATTGGCAGATAATTAGGTGAGGCGCACAGTAACATACGCCAATCGGCTAAATGGCGAGCAATTAGGTTGGAATCCGATAAGGGGCCGATGCAAATCGCCAGATCGATACCGTCGTTGACTATATCTATCGGGCCATCTTGCAGCAGTAAATTCAAACTTATCTGTGGATGTGCTGCCAACAGGTAATTAAAAGGTTCGCTTAACAGGCCGCCGCCAAATCCTATAGGCGCGGCAATCTTTAATTCCCCTGATGGAATACCTTTCAAGTTATTAAGTTTCTGCTCTGTGCTTTCGACTATCGCTATGACCTTGCGGCAATTCTCATAGAACAAACTGCCCGCTTCGGTGAGTGTGAGGTTGCGGGTATTGCGGTGGAATAGGCTGATCCCCATGTCCATTTCGAGCTTGGTCACTTGCTGACTTACCGCCGACGAGCTGAGATTTAATTGATGCGCTGCGGCACTCATTGAGCCCTTTTCTGCGATTGTCGCAAAAACGATCATCCCTTTGATCATGTTTTTATTCATTTTTAAGTAACTCTTACAAGTGAATACCTAAAGTCTAACTTGAGCTGATTGTAACATAGAGATACATTGCCGTATTGAAAATTGTTCTCATTTACAATCTTTGCTCAATGGAGACTTGTCGGTTATGTTGTTAAGTCGTAAGAAGTACCTTGCTCAAGTGATCACCGCTTTATGTTTGTTGCCCACAGTACCAGTAACTAATGCCCTTGCGGATACCGCGTCAGATAAAGAAAAGATGATGGAAAGAATCGTGGTGACTGCATCGGGATTTGAACAGCAAATTCGCGATGCGCCGGCTTCTATCAGCGTGATCACCCGTGAGGATCTGGATAACCGCTTTTACCGCGACTTAACCGATGCCATGTTAGAAGTGCCCGGCGTAGTGATTACGGGCGGTGCAGACCGTCAGGATATCAGTCTGCGGGGCATGGGCAGCCAATACACGTTAATTTTAGTGGATGGTAAACGCCAATCCTCGCGCGAGACACGGACCAACAGTGACGGCCCAGGCGTTGAAGGCGCTTGGACGCCACCATTGGCGGCCATCGATAGAATTGAAATTGTTCGCGGGCCTATGTCATCACTTTATGGTTCGGATGCCATTGGTGGGGTAATTAACATTATCACTCGCAAAGTGCCAAACGAGTGGCAGGGTGAGGTGCGACTCGACAGCACTTTGCAGGAAAAGTCTGACTCGGGAAATGTGTATCAAGGCAACTTTTTCGTCAACGGTGGTTTGATCAAAGATCTGCTAGGGATGCAACTTTATGGTCAATATACCCAGCGTGAAGAAGATCAAATCTATGGTGGTTACCGAGGTCGCGATGCGACTAATCTGACAGCGAGATTTGCGCTCACGCCTAATGAAAATCACGATATCATGTTTGAAGTTGGCACTTCTAACCAAGAACTCGACAGCAGTTTAGGTAAAACCGTCACACCGTTAGCACCGGGCGAAGCCTGTGGTCGTCGCGGTTGCCCTGAATCTTCAACGACAGAATATGAAAACAGCTCCTTCTCCCTTTCACATACAGGTCGTTGGGACTTTGGTACTTCGGATAGCTATATCAAGCATGAAGTGTTTGATAATAAAACCCGTAAGATGAAAATCACTAACACGGATGCGCAATCTAGCCTTATCACTACGTTAGGCCAAAGTCATACAGCGACCTTTGGCGCAGCATTCAACCATCAAGATTTAACCGACGAAACAGGTAACCAAGTGAGTGACTTAACTGATATTAGTCGCAAACAATGGTCGGTGTTTTCCGAGGATGAATGGCGCATTGTCGATAGCTTTGCTCTGACCATGGGGCTGCGTTTGGATGATGATGAAAACTTTGGTAATCATGTCAGTCCGCGCGTTTATGGCGTGTGGGGATTAACCGATAGCACCACCTTAAAGGGCGGTGTATCAACAGGGTTTAGGGCGCCGAGTTTACGTCAGACAGTGCCCGACTGGGGACAAGTCAGCCGTGGTGGCAACATGTACGGTAATCCAGATTTACAACCTGAAACTTCAGTTAACTACGAGTTAGGTTTGTATTCTGATCTGACCGAGAGCATTACCGCCAGCGCGGGTGTGTTCTATAACGAGTTTAATGACAAGATCACCCGCGTTGCCTGTCCTGCGACTCAATGTACTGATGGCCCAAATCAATTTGGTTCTAATCCAACGACTTATGTGAACGTCGACGAAGCTGTGACCCAAGGGATTGAACTGAGTTTCGACTATCGCATTCGCTCAAACTTGAGTTTGACGGGTAACTATACCTATACGGATTCGGAGCAAAAGACAGGTGTTTATAAAGGTAGCCCATTGAATCAATTGCCTAAGCATTTGATCCAAGCGTCTTTCAACTACGAGCCTATTGATAATTTAAGCACTTGGTTAAGGGTGAACTACCGTGGCGAAGAGAGCCAACCGACGACAGGACCTTCATCGAGCAGTTTAATCGCCCCTTCTTATACTCTGCTGGATTTGGGGGCTAACTACCAGTTGAACGATAGCTTGAAATTTAGTGTGGGCATTTATAACGCCTTCGATAAGGAAATTACCCAAGAGGAATACGGTTATATCGAAGATGGCCGACGTTACTGGTTAGGTATGACTTATAGTTTTTAAATTAAAAATAGCGAGTTATAAAGAAGCCAGCACTTAGCTGGCTTCTTTTTTGATTATTCAAAATTCGGTTTACGAATAAACAGGACGCTGAGATCTTGCTTTGGCGTGAACTGTTTTTGCTGGAACTCAAAGGTGAGTGGGTCAGTTTTTTTAAGCTCGCCATCAAAACACAAACTAATAAGATCTGTGGGCTGGGATTTTTTTAGGGTGAGTTTGAAGTCCTTAATCGACCCTTGCCAGTTATTAGCTGTGACCAAAATATAGCTAAGATGGCTCCATTCGACGCCAATCTCCTGATCTTCACCGTCTTGTTTGACAACGAGATTACGCTTCCGAATACCTTGCTTGGCGCTTTCATCTAAACAGGCCAGTTCAGTGTAAGTATCGATAATACTATTGGCAGTATCGGGGATGCCCGTTGAGAGGCTTGGCGTGTAACTGTGGCTGATGGAGACAGATTGGCCCGCGGGAAAGGTTTGTTCCCACACAAAGTAATCGCTTAGGGTAAAGGCGATTTGTTGGTCCTCATCCAACCATTGCTTGGGGAGTGCGGGTTTACCCTTGGGGACTTCGGCATATTCGGCAAAGTAAGCGACTTCATCTACACCCCAGCCAAGCTGTTTCAGCTCGGTTGAAATATCGGTTTTATCGGCAAGTTGGGCAACAAGCCTGTGCTGAGTTGGCTGGGTTTTGCCATTCACTTTAAGGGTGAAGTTATCAATGCTGCTGTGATCGGCGGAGCCAAAAAACATTGGTGGCATGGGGAAGGCGATGGGGACGATAAGATCCTGCGAACTGGTGTTGGTAAACACATAATCGACCCTGACTTCGGTCTCGCTGATGAAGAGGGACTCTTTATCCATACTGATATTAGGCTGATATTTCAAGGTAATAGAGCCATTAGCATCCCCAAAACTGCTATCGTTGGCAGAGGCAGTTTCTCCGTAGACGAGTAAAATTATAGCAAAAAGGGGTATGGCTAAGTGTGCTGACATGTACTTCTTAACTCTAGTTGGATGTTTTAGTATCAATGGGGAACTATTATTGCGCGCGGGCGAGGTCGATGGCCGCACTTATCGCATTTCGCGCTTGTGGGCTATTTTTCCAGCAAGTGGTGCGCAGCATGCTGGCGACTAAGTTAGCAATATCATCCACTTCGTGTTGGGCGAGTTGTTGTAGTGAGCTGATACCAATTTCTTCGAAGCGTTTAATTACCGTCGGGCCAACGCCTTTGAGTGCTAATAAGGCTTGTTTTTCTTGTTCATTAAAACCCATAACGAATACTCCTTTATTGTTGGGATTGTGCTCAATTAATAGTACTGGGCAAGATTACCTTTAAACCGAGTTAACAAAAAGGCCCTCGAAGGGCCTGTTTAGTCTTTATGAATCAACAATCATCAATAAGTGTTACATATCACAGGGTTTGAGTGGCTTACGCAATTGAGCGCGCACGTTGTCCATGCCGGCGTAAAACTCTTTCATCATCAATAGACCCATCATCTTGCCGTTATCGGTGACGATCAGATTGTCGGGATCTGTTGGGTCATTTTTAATCGCACCAATCAGTTTCATCGAGGTCATTTCTTTAAATAAGGCGGTATCTAAATTGACGCCAAAGGTTTCGCGGAAATATTTACGCGATAAACGGCCGGAGAACATGCCCAGCAAAAAGCGATATTGCATCACGTCTTTTTTGCTGTAGTTCTTTTGTTGCTCGACACCCATTTGACCCGCTGCGATGCGTTCTTGGTACTTACGTAGCGAGAAAGTGTTCACATAAAGCGTGTCATTTAAGAAACTAAATGAGCCCGAACCTACCCCTAAGTATTCGTCGTAATCGATAACGTATTCATCAAATCCTTCGTCATCGGTTTTACCAAATGCCCATGCAGACAATTGATTATATTGACCATTAAGGCTATTTAATATTTGGCGATATTGGTTTGCCATATCCGCTTGCGGCGCCGCTAATTTGCCTTTAACACTCTTACGGGTTTGATGAGTGATCATCAGCGGATAGGTGGTAATTTGTCTTGGGTCTAAGCGCGATGCCATGTCGAGGTCGTGTTGGATCACTTCATCGGTTTGGCCGCGGAAACCAAAAATCAGGTCGACGTTGATAATAGGGAACAACTCTTTGGCACCCATGATCTTGTCGAAGGTTTGCTGACCCGTGCCGAATTTATCGAGTCGGTCGGTCATTTTTAAAATATCGTCATTAAAGCTTTGTACGCCGATAGACATGCGATCCACTAAGCCTTTGAGCTGTTTAAAGCCTGGGCTGTCTAAATGCTGCGGATCGGACTCGCAGGAGACTTCTTTAATGCTAGGAAATAGGGTTTTAGCGTGTTCTATGGTACGGGCTAATTCGTCTTCTAATACCGTGGTGGTACCACCACCAATGTACATAGATTCAAAGTCATAGCCGAGGGCCTTGACCATTTCCATCTCTTTACGTAATGAGATGAAGTAGGCACGCGCCTTGTCTTCCTTAAACATAAAACGGTGGAAGGTACAGTAAGAGCACAGGGTATGGCAGAAGGGAATATGTGCGTATAGCATATATTTTTTGCCTTCAACCGGTGCTGGCATCATTTCTGCTGAAAGCGTATCGAGGCGAAGATTCTTATCGACATAGTACTGCATGACCCGTTCCATCGAGCCGAGCATCCAGTTAGGGACGGTAATATTCGCTTGATAAGGCGTTGCGATAGCGCCGCTGAGCGTTTGAATAACTGATGACATAACGATTCCTATCTGAGAGTGCTAACCGTAAACACCGAAATTGCTTTAGGTAATTCACGACCACCTAGCGCAATAAGACTACCTCGTATGTAATTGTTAAAACGTGAACTGGTTATAAGTTACGGTTTCCTAACAAGGAAATCACGGGCTTTTTGTTAAGCAGATCATGTTTTAGCGATTGAGAATGCATTTTTATCATGCATTTTTTAGCGGAATTTATTGTAGATTTGCGGGGTTAGCTTGCCGTGTCAGTCTAAATGCTGAGATTGAAAATCACCATTCTAGGCATTTTGTTGCTGGCGGATTAGCGCTTGTCTATCCAAGGGTCGGCTGTCATCATCCGAACGATAAAAATAACCTCTTGATGTAAAGGGCCCACTATGTTGGCAAACGTAAACCGCTTCTTCCCGCTGTTGGCACTGATAGGCGCAATGACAGCTTATCTGATACCGAGTTGGTTTACTGAGCTTAAATCCGCCATAGTGCCGCTGTTGGTGATAATCATGCTATCTATGGGGCTCACCTTAGATCTTCAGGATTTTGCTAATGCATTCAAACAGAAACGTGCTGTACTCGCAGGACTCGTGCTGCAATTTTCTGTCATGCCGCTCAGTGCATTACTAATTAGCCTGTTATTAGGATTAGATAGGGAACTCACCATAGGCATGGTGTTAGTGGGCAGTGTTGCAGGCGGCACCGCCTCAAACGTGGTCTGTTATTTAGCAAAAGGCGACGTGGCTTTATCGATAACCATGACGGCACTGTCAACCTTAGCGGGCGTGGTGTTAACACCACTGATTATTAAGCTGTTGATTGGTGAGATGATCGATATACCCTTCGCTGATATGCTGCTGAGTTTAGTGAAAATTGTGCTGATCCCTGTCAGCGTTGGTGTGATTATCAATCATTTTTTTAAATCGCTGGTGGCTAAAGTCGCTCCTGCATTGCCACTGATTTCTATCTTGGCAATTGTGATGGCGATTACGATTATCGTGGCGTTAAATGCCAATCAGTTTGGTAAAGTTGGCCCGATTATTCTGCTTGCCGTGTTCTTGCATAATGGTCTTGGTCTCGCCTTAGGCTATTTCTGTTGCCGTTTATTAGGCTTTAACCACACAGTTTGTAAAACTATCTCTATCGAAGTTGGCCTACAAAACTCCGGTCTCGCCACTGCTTTATGTATTAAATTCTTTAGCCCCATTTCTGCCATTCCCAGCGCGATATTCTCGATATGGCATAATTTGTCTGGCGCCATGTTGGCAGGATATTGGGCGAGAGAATCGCAAGATTAATAAGATGTTGCTGTCGAAAATAGATAATTCCTGTTGCCTAGCAAGCGAGGCCACAGGCTTAAAATGCTGTGACTAATTAACCGGTAATGGGGTCTCGACAGGCATGAGTGTTAGCTGCAAGATATTTTCTTGCCGGCTTAATGCCAGTGGCAGTGTGTAGTTGGGAATGCGTAATCCGAATACGGCACCTTGTTGTAACAAGTGATACAGCTGATCTGTCATGGTAATCGTTAAACTGGCGCAGCCATGTTCATCGACTCTGCCTTCTAGTGGTAAGGCGATTTTGTCAGCTAAGGTTAGATACGCCGCCATACGCCAGTGAGAGTTTTCTCCAATATTGTATGTGCTGCCATGTAGTTGGTTGTAGCCTAAACCACAGGCCTGCAAGCTTAATTGGGTTTTGGCCGCTGTTGGCAACGAAATAATCTGTTGTCGCTGCTGTGCCAGAAACTTACCCCACGTCAGGCGATGAATAACTGAGTCAAGTGAGATGGGAACATACTGATCTTGCTGTTTTAGTGCATTAAAGCGGGCAATGCCCTGTTCCAATTTAGTGAGATCGTCTTCATATTCCAGTTGTGCCTTAAGCAGATTATATGCGGGCGTTTTAGCTTGTTCCATGCCGGCTAATGCCGCTTTCTCGTAGTATGCCAGTGCTTGCACTTTATCGGCTTCTGCGCCCAAACCGTGCTCTTCCATGCTGCCTAAATGATAGTTAGCGATGGCAACTTGACGCTTAGCACCTTGTAAAAATGCGGCTTTCGCACCGCTGTAGTCATTTTCATTCAACAGCAGAGCGCCGTAGTTTGTCCACGCCGTACCGTCATCTGCTGCCATACCCAATTCTAGCCACTTTATGGCTTGCTGGCGTAACTGCGGGATGTTGAGGCTTTCTCTTTCGCTGCCGACACTTTGCATCGCCATTAAGTACGCGCGCAGATACTCGCGTGAGACATTATCCTGATAGAGGTTATCGGGCTGGAGTTCAAAGGCTTGCCCAAAGTAACTCCCCGCTTGCTGCGCCGCAGTGATTGCTTTCGCTAGATAGAACCTTGAGCTGGGATCTGCCGGACTGTGTGCTCGTCCTAGGTTATATAAGGTCGGTAGTTTAAGACCCCGCGCCAGCGCTTCTTCTAACAAGGGGATGGCCTGCGTTTTTCGATCATTATCCAGCGCCATGCTGCCTAGATTATGGCTGGCATGGGCCGAACCTAAGGCTCTGGCTTGTTCATAGTATTGGCTGGCGGTGGCATTGTCTTGCGTGACGCCACGGCCGAGATGGTAGGCTTTACCCAGTAAGAATAACGCCTCAGCATTGTTCTCTGCTGCTTGCTGCTGTGCTTGTTGCAAGAAAGCGTCGTATTGTTGTTGCTCAAATAGCTGTTCCAGCGCGGACTTTTCTGCAGTTGCTGCAAAGCTTACGGTCAACAGTAATAGGAGAGTCGCAATAGTGAATATCTTCATAACATCCTTGTCGTTAAGCGGGTACTTGTAAGCGGTAGTGCTAGTGAAGTTGTTTAACGTAGAGGCTTGTTATGCTACAAGCAAGCCTTGCGGTTTACCACTGTGTTATGGACAGGCGGATGAATTGCAGCGGTAGCACTGCCGGGTGTTGGCGTTACATGGAAGCCGACGATAGCTAATCGTTGATTAGCTGAGTCCGAAGTTTTTTAGTGATATTCAATATTGTGGGAGATGGGCAATACGTATCTTCATTCCTGAACTATAGGCTTCACGCTCTTATTATTGCTTTAGTACAGTTGACACTGAATCAATTTAATCATTTTTTGGTAAATAATTTTTATAAAAATATAGTATTAATAATAGGTTAGTTTTCTTGGCTGCGATTTATATTGCAGGTGTGTGTTTCGCTTTATATCTCATCTAAAAATCTGACAGCCCAATAATTTTTGTTATTAGGCCGCAGATTTAAAAGCTTTTTTTAGGGAGCCTAAACCTAAAGCTTAAAATGCGAGACCACACCGACGAGTTGTTCCTTCGTCGCGGCCAAAGAGGTTGCGCTATTGAGGGTGGCTTTACCGCTTTGATTCAGTTCATCGACCATTTCACGAATGGTGGTCAGATTACGGTTTATCTCTTCGGTCACAGCACTTTGCTCTTCTGCTGCGGTGGCGATTTGATTACTGAGCCCATTAATATCGAACACATAAGTGGTCAGGGTATCAAGGTTTTCCGTCACTAGATTGGTGGTATCGGCGGCTTGTTGGCAACTGTGTTTGGTTTGCTCCATTGCGGTTACGGCGGCATTGGCACCAAGATAAAGTTGTTCCAGCATCTGGTTGATTTCTGCGGTACTTGCTTGAGTGCGTGCGGCCAGTGAGCGAACTTCATCGGCGACAACAGCAAAGCCTCGACCTTGTTCACCTGCACGGGCGGCTTCGATGGCTGCATTAAGCGCTAGCAGATTGGTTTGATCGGCAATTTCACCTATTACATTCAAAATCGCGGCGATATGACGGGTATTTTCGTTCATATCATTAATCGCATCAGCGGCGACATCGACTTTAGCGACCAAGGCAATCACAGTGTTGGCAGCTTGTTCAACGGCTTTCTTCGATTTATCCGCTTGCGCATTTGCTTGTTGAGTAAACTGGGCTGCAGATGCAGCATCACCCGCGACATTATGGGCTGTGGCGCTCATTTCAGTCATGGCTGTCACGACTTGGTCGGTTTCGACGGCGTGGATTTGCAGTGCATGATTATTGGCATTTGACTGTACATTCAATTGCCCTATTTGGTCGGACATATGATCCGAGGCTTGGGCAATTTCAGACATAATTTCACGTAGATAACCTATCACACTGTCGAGATCTTCTGCGAGTGAGCAGAGCTCATTTTGTCCTTTAATATTTGTTTTATGAGTTAGGTCGCCATGGGCAAGACGTTCCATTACCCGTTTTATCTCATTGATTATGTGGACGAGTTGTTTACTCATAATGAGGGCGCTGAAGAGTGACGCTACAATCGCGAACAAGATCAATCCCAGTAGGATACTTTCTGTTGAGGTGACTTTATCTTCAGCTTGTTTGCCTAACTCATGATTTCGCAGAGTGATCAGCGCGACTAATTGGTTGATTTGATTACTGACCTTAGGCCCGAGCGCAGCACGCTCATTGGTTAGCTCAGGTACTGCTCCAGTTTGTTTAGCGAGTGCCAGTTCTTCTTGGTAGAGACGAACATAATGTTCTGTTTGTGGTAAAAGAGTGTGAATAGCTTGAGCATCAGCGCCCATGAAGTCGGTATTAAATTTGGTCAGTTGAGAGACGAGTTGTGCAACCTTATGTTGTTGTTCGGCGATAGCTTTACCGTTGTGGACTAAGGTGGCTAAGCGCAACTCAAAAAAGGATTCTCGTACTGTAGTGAAAGTTTCTGCGAGCTGAGTGTTGTCGACTAGGCTTTTACTGGTCTCACCGAGTTCGTTAAAACTGCGATAGCACGAAATACCTATGATGATCAGTAAGATACTTGTAAACACTGATGGCAATGCCGTCAATGTACTGGTTTTGGCATTTTTAAACATGGTGACCTTCTAGGATAAAAAGCAGCAATGCGTAATTTAATTACGCTATAGGTAATTTTAGCGTGCGCGTGAGCTAGCCAGCAAGAGAGTATTTTATGGAAATGTCTACTAAGATACTGTTTTTAATTGAATTGTTTTATTGGTGTTGCATCTGGTTGGTTGCTAAGTTACGAAATGTTGTGTTGTTTAAATTCAACTTTTATCTAGATGATTGTTTTTATTATTAAATAACTATGATACATGCAATTTTTTTACAGTGATTTAGCATTTAAATTGGTCTTTGTGATCTCGTACTCAAATGCTACAAATGATTCAAAATGTAATTCAGACATATACTTAAAGCCGATGACTCATGCTGAAATAAAAGCCCCCGCCAGTAGTGATTGACGGGGGCTCTACGTTTGCTAGTGGCTAAGTATTTTTTGAATACCTACAACTAGATTTCAGTCTTATTCTTTATATTTAAGCGTGCCGTTGGCTTTGATTTCATCAAACCATAGGTTGTGATGTTGGCTTGCCCAGTTTTCATCACAGTAGCCTGACACCATACATTCCATACCACCTTCTGACATCACAGTTGCCATGAAGATGTGTACGATAGAGAAAGCACAGATCACGATAGCGCTCACTGAATGCAGTACCAGGGCGATCAAGCTTAATGTACGGCTTGGCTCGAACAGGTTAGGGAAGAGTAATAACATGCCCGAGGCTGAAATGATTAATCCAAACAGGGCAAATGCCCAGAACCACATTTTCTCACCCGCGTTAGCAAAACCTGCATCTGGGTGCTTACCTTTGAACGGACCAAAGTTAATGTAACCGCCTACTACCATGAACCACTTTACGTCGTACATTTTTGGCTGCTGGTTTTTCGCCCATAGGGTGGTCATCAATGCCCAACCTATCATGAAGGGAATCGCCATCACGTCATGGATTTGCTTCGCGCCATAGACGATTGCTTCCCAGATGCCTTCACCCAACCAAGGTTGGAAGAAGAAGCGACCCGCCAGCAAGGTTAAGCCTGTTAAAATCAACAGTAAGCATGGAATAGCGCCTAACCAGTGGATTGAAACATCAAACTTAGACCAGCGATGCACTAACTTGCCTGAAAAACCATGGTGCAGCTTGGAGATGCCATTCACCTTGATAAATAGGACAAAGATAATGATCATACCGAATAGTGCTGCCATTAAGGCGGGCGCTAACCAGTCGCTACGCAGCGCTAATACCCGTAAATCGTAGGTATTGATCGGCTGAGCATGAAACTCACTTTGGGAGGTAGTGTATCCCGTGGCACCATCCTTCAGTTGCGCCCAAATTTGGGCATCAGACTGTTGAACTTGATTCGCCAGTTCATCACCACCATTGGCTATACACACAGCACTAAATAACAGTGCTATGGCGAAACCTATGTGTTTGAACCATTTGTTCATCATACATCCTCTCTCACTTAGTCGCGCCCACCTAGATAGGCGCTAAGCTAAGTCTGTGGACAGATCCTGTTGACCTGAATTAATTCCAAGCCGCGTTTTTAGCACCACGATAAGCCACACGCTCACGGAAGATGCTTGAAACCACTTCGGCATCCCCCGCTAACAGGGCTTTAGTCGCGCACAGTTCTGCACACATAGGCAGTTTGCCTTCGGCAATACGGTTTGAACCGTATTTTTGGCGTTCTGCATCTGAGTGGTTTTCTTCTGGGCCACCGGCACAGAAGGTACATTTATCCATCTTACCGCGGCTACCAAAGGCACCTTTTTTCGGGAACTGAGGTGCGCCAAATGGACAGGCGTACAGGCAGTAACCGCAACCAATACAGGCATCTTTGTCGTGTAGCACTATGCCGTCGTCGGTTCTGTAGAAGCAGTTTGCTGGGCAAACCGCCATACAAGGTGCATCTGAGCAATGCATACAGGCGACAGAGATTGAGGCTTCACCACGTTGACCATCGTTGATTGTCACTACGCGGCGGCGTTGGATCCCCCACTCGAGAGCGGAGTCGTTTTCGTTTTTACAGGCAGTGACACAACCGTTACATTCGATGCAGCGCTTGGTATCACACAAAAATTTCATTGTAGCCATAATGGCAATTCTCCTAGCTTAAGCTGCACTTACGCTTTAACAATCTGACAGAGTGATGCCTTGGTTTCCTGCATTTGTGTCACAGGGTCATAACCATAGGTCAGCGCAGTGTTACAAGATTCACCAATAACGTAAGGCACTGTTCCCTCTGGATAATTAGGCGCTAAACTTTCTCCGTGCATCACACCCGCAAAGTGGTATGGCATAAAGGTAACGCCGGGTTTTACCCTTGGGGTAACCATGGCTTGCACCTTAATACGGCCACCTTCGGCGCCTTCTAACCAGACGTCTTCACCGTTACGAATGCCGCGATCGGCAGCGTCGGCAGGGCTTATCTCAACGAACATTTCCTGTTGAAGTTCAGCCAGCCAAGGGTTGGAGCGAGATTCTTCACCACCACCTTCGTATTCAACCAGACGACCCGATGTCAGTACCAACGGGTACTTGCCGCTCATGTCTTTGTCTTGGATAGACTTATACAGCGTAGGGAGACGGTGTACTTGCATGTCGTCATAGGTTGGGTATTTTGCCACTAAGTCACGACGTGCTGTGTATAACGGTTCACGGTGTACAGGGACTTGGTCAGGGAAAGTCCATACAATACAACGAGCTTTAGCATTACCAAAGGGGATACAACCGTGCTTGATTGCCACGCGCACTATGCCGCCTGACAAATCTGTTTTCCAGTTTTTACCTTCGGCTTCCGCTTTTTCTTCCGCCGTCAGATCATCCCACCAACCCAATTGTTTGAGCATATCGGCAGTAAATTCTGGGTAACCGTCTTGAATTTCAGCGCCTTTAGAATAAGTGCCATCGGCTAAAATGCTTTGACCCTTATATTCAACACCGTAACGGGCACGGAAGTTACCACCGCCGTCTTTAACGTGTTTGGCTTGGTTATAGAGGATCTGAGTGCCAGGGTGTTTAGCCTCTGGCGTGCCCCAACATGGCCAAGGTAAACCGTAGGTTTCGCCTTTAGCTGGGCCGCCTGCGGCTTCCAACGTCTTGTTGCTGAAAGTGCCCCAGTTTTGGGTGTGTAACTTGATACGCTCAGGGCTTTGACCTGTCATACCGATAGTCCACATACCGCGGTTGATTTCACGGGTGATTTCTTCAATCACAGGTAAACCATTTTCAATCGCGATGCGTTTAGTGTACTGCTCGGCAATACCCAGTTTTTGGGCTAAACGGTACATGATTTCGATGTCGGTTTTAGACTCGAACAGTGGCTCGATGACTTGCTCACGCCACTGGATAGAACGGCCTGAGTTAGATACTGAACCGTGAGTCTCAAACTGAGTTGCCGCAGGCAGCAGATATACGCCATTCTTACGACGGTGCATAACACCTGCCATCGTTGGGAATGGGTCGACAACGACGACTGTGTCCATCTTGTCTAAGGCATCACGCACTTCACGCTGACGGGTTTCAGTGTTGACCGATTGTCCCCAGAAAAACGCCATACGGATATTATCTTTCTGCGCTAACTTGCTCTTATCTTCTAACACACCATCGTGCCAACGAGAACAAGGGATACCCGGTGTCGTCATTGGATCTTTGCCAAGGTAGGCTGTTTGATCGAAACGACCTTTCACCCATTCCATGTCCAGATCCCAAACATGGGTCCAGTGACTCCATGCTGCAGAGGTCAAACCGTAGTAACCGGGTAAGTTATCAAATAACAAACCTAAGTCAGTTGCGCCTTGTACGTTATCGTGGCCACGGAAAATGTTAGTGCCGCCACCTGAAACGCCCATGTTGCCCAGTGCTAATTGCAGAATACAATAAGCGCGAGTGTTGGCATTACCCACGTGGTGTTGAGTTCCACCCATACACCAAATCACAGTGCCAGGACGGTTATCAGCCATTAATTTAGCCGCTTGATAAACCTCGGCTTCGCTCACGCCAGTGATGTTTTCGACTTCTTTAGGTGGGAACTTCTTCACTTCAGCACGGATACTTTCCATCTCGAAAACGCGGTGCTTGATAAAGGTTTTATCTTCCCAACCATTTTCAAAAATGTGCCATAACATACCGTAAATAAACGGAATATCAGTGCCTGGGCGAATTGCACAATGCAAGTCTGAATGCGCTGCAGTGCGAGAGAAACGTGGGTCAACGACGATGATTTTGGCGTTGTTTCTTTCTTTAGCGATCAGAATATGTTGCATCGAAACGGGATGCGCTTCTGCTGGGTTTGCCCCGATCAGGAAGATGGCATGAGCATTCTGGATATCGTTGAAAGAGTTTGTTTGCGCACCGTAGCCCCAAGTGTTAGCAACACCGGCTACAGTGGTAGAGTGACAAATACGAGCTGAATGGTCGACGTTGTTTGTGCCCCACATAGCCGCCAATTTGCGGTACATGTAACAACCTTCGTTAGAAAACTTAGCGCTACCCATGAAGTACACTGAGTCTGGGCCAGATTCTTTACGAATGTTGAGCATTTGGTCGCCCACTTCGTTAATAGCATCTTCCCAAGAGATTTTTTTCCACTTGCCATCAACCAATTTCATTGGATATTTCAGGCGTTTTTCACCATGACCATGCTCACGCAGTGCAGCACCTTTCGCGCAGTGACCACCAGCGTTGAATGGATGGTCGAATGCGGGTTCTTGGCCCGTCCACACACCATTTTGTACTTCGGCATACAGGCCACAACCGACGGCGCAGGCACTACAAATAGTACGTTTGATTTCGATTGGCGCATCATGCGGCACTTCTTTGGCTTCGACACGACGCATCATGCCTGTGCCCATCAGAGATGCTGCGGCAATACCACCAGTAGCGATACCTGCGTGCTTCATAAATTGACGACGGCTGATGCCTAACGCCGGTTTGTCTGCCACTGTGGCAACATTGGACTTGCGAGTTAACTTCATCGCTGACTTCTCCTAGATTAGCTGCGCAAGCTATCGTAATAGCTGCTGATATGCGCAGTTTCGTGGTAACCCTTTGACTCTTTAGTGGTTACCTTGCTGCTCTCGCTGACCTGTGCCACGCTCATGCCGGTTGCGGCAATGGCGGCACCCGCTACGCTGCCGACGGTGAGCGCTTTGAGCAAAGATCGGCGAGATAAATCGCTGGGTTGCTGCTTCATGCTGACTCCTGAAATTAGGGTTTAGTTTTTGAGATCGCACGGCTTTTTGTGGGGTTCATCTTGTTATCAAAAAGTGAAGATTAGCGGCGGAAAAGATAATGAAATCATCTTGTTTACCATCAATCATCGCGCGTGACGGCAATATAGTAGGAAAGGGTTGAGTAGGAATTGATCTAGGACAGTTTGCAGCCCTGAAATCTGCGGCCGTTCTCTTAAAGCGTTAACTCGCTCATAGTTTAGTGAACTACTGGGGAGGATGGCGTTGGCGGATTTTTGTATCTCGCTGTTTCAGTTGTTAATTTTTTGTGCTTTTGAATTAATGCGATGGGTATCAGTGCGAATAAAAAACACCCCGCGATGCGGGGTGTTTTGAGGATGTAAAAGCTGCGGTTTAACTTAGTCTTTATACTTTAAGCTGCCGTTGGCTTTGATTTCGTCATACCAGAGATTATGGTGCTGGATTGCCCAGTTTTCATCACAATAGCCTGACTTCATACACTCCATACCGCCTTCGCTCAGTACGGTCGCCATCCAAATATGCACTATAGTAAAGGCAATCAAGATAATGGCGCTGATAGAGTGGATCAGCAGCGCGCCCATAGAGGCTTCGCGGGGTAAATCCAAGCCTGGCAATACCAACATGATGCCAGATACGCTGATGAATAAACCAAACAACATCAGGGTCCAGAACCACATTTTTTCACCGGCGTTAGCGAAACCACTGTCAGGGTGCTTACCTTTGAACGGGCCAAAGTTGATATAACCACCTACCACTAAAAACCATTTCAAATCATACATCTTGAAGGTTTGTAACGGCATCCATTTCACCACACATACAGCCCAAGCCGCGATAAAAATGGGACCTGCCCAATCGTGGATTGTTTTGCTGCCATAGATCAATGGCGCCCAAAGGTCGGGGCCTAACATTGGCTGTATGACATGCTTACCTAACATTATGGTTAGACCGGTAAACATCAGTGCCAGACAGCTGCTCGCCATGATCCAATGGATCCACAGATCCGCCTTGGACCAGCGCGAAACCATCTTGCCTGAAAAGCCATGACTCAGTTTTGATGGACCATTCACCAGATAAAACAATAAGAAAGCACCAAACACACCTACCACGGCTAGCGCCATTACGGGGGTTAAGTATTCATTTCTCAGTTCTTTACCTTGGTTACCGGCAACGTTAATCAACACCCCAGTATCTATCCCTTTCGCAGTGGTATAGCCGGCATCGCCTGCTTTTACCGCTCGCCAAAGATCGGCATCGCTGGTTTGCGCTTTCGCCTGTTGTTGACTCGATTGCTGATCACTTGCGTGTACTGGGTTTGAGCTCATGACTGAACCTAATCCCAATCCCATGACGAGCACCAACAGAGCAAACAGACTGCGCAGTGATTTGTTTAACTGTTTGTTTAACATTTTCACTCCTTGCCAGAGGTTAGGGATTTCTCCCTAACCCTCGCTCTGCTTAGTTAATCTCACCTGTCTTGGGGTTGTAACCCCAAATCACGTTAGGATTGCCTCGAGAGGCCATACGTTGACGGTAAATGTTTGACACCACTTCCGCATCACCTGCGAGCAGCGCTTTAGTAGAACAAAGCTCAGCACACATAGGTAACTTGCCCTCAGCAATACGGTTAGCACCGTATTTTTTACGCTCAGCTTCGGAGAAGGTTTCTTCTGGGCCACCGGCACAGAAAGTACACTTGTCCATCTTGCCACGACTACCAAAGGCAGTCTTTTTCGGGAATTGCGGTGCACCAAATGGACAAGCATAGAAGCAATAACCACAACCGATACAAGTATCTTTGTTGTGCAGCACTATGCCGTCTTCGGTACGGTAGAAACAATCTGCCGGACATACGGCCATGCAGGGAGCGTCAGTACAGTGCATACATGCCACTGAGATTGAGGCTTCGCCAGGTAGACCATCGTTGATCGTCACCACGCGGCGACGTTGAATTCCCCACTCGAGAGCGGAGTCGTTTTCGTTCTTACATGCAGTGACGCAACCGTTACACTCGATGCAGCGCTTGGTGTCACACAGAAATTTCATGACTGCCATAATGGCTTATCTCCTCATCAAGTAGGTTAGGCTTTGCTGATTTGGCATAGGCTGGACTTAGTTTCTTGCATCTGAGTCACAACGTCGTAGCCATAAGTTAAAATGGTGTTTGCAGATTCGCCTATCACGTAAGGCACTGTGCCTTCTGGATAGTTTTTCGCTAGGCTTTCGCCTTCAAACACCCCAGCAAAGTGGTATGGCATAAAACATTCACCGGCAATAACGCGCGGTGTCACCATAGCCTTAACCGTGATTTTGGCGCCTTCTGGACCATGAACAAAAACATTGTCACCGTCGCGAATACCGCGATCCGCTGCATCTGCAGGGTTCATTTCGATGAACATTTCTTGTTGTAGTTCAGCTAACCAAGGGTTAGAACGGGATTCTTCACCACCACCTTCATATTCCACTAGGCGGCCTGATGTGAGTGCCAATGGGAAGTCTTTAGCAAAATCCTTGTCTTGAATTGACTTATACAGTGTCGGTAAACGAGCAACCATACGATCTTCGTAGGTGGGGTATTTAGCGACTAAGTCACGACGAGGCGTGTAAAGTGGTTCGCGGTGGCGTGGAATATCGTCTGGGAATGTCCATACAATACAACGAGCTTTAGCGTTACCGTAAGGGATACAGCCGTGCTTGATAGCAACACGTTGGATACCGCCGGAAATGTCAGTTTTCCAGTTTTTGCCTTCGGCGTGTTTTTTCTCGTTTTCGGTCAGGTCATCCCACCAACCTAATTGCTTAAGCATATCGGCGGTAAATTCAGGATAGCCATCTTGGATCTCACTGCCTTTAGAGTAAGTACCTTCGGCAAGAATATTATTGCCTTCATGTTCCACACCATAGCGAGCACGGAAGTTACCGCCACCGTCTTTCACATGTTTGGCTTCGTTATACAGAATTTGGGTACCAGGATGTTTCATCTCTGGTGTGCCCCAACAAGGCCAAGGTAAGCCGTAGGTTTCGCCTTTGGCAGGACCACCGGGGGCTTCTAAGCTGTCAGCATCAAAAGTACCCCAGTTTTCTTGGTGCATTTTTAAACGCTCTGGGCTTTGTCCGGTATAACCGATAGTCCACATACCTGTGTTAAATTCGCGGGTGATATCTTCAATCAAAGGCTCTTCACCATTGACTTTAATATGCTTGAATAGCTCTTTATCTATACCCACTTTTTTGGCGAGTTTGTACATGATCACATGATCAGGCAGGGATTCGAACAGGGGTTCTATGACCTTAGAACGCCATTGTACTGAGCGGTTAGTCGCAGAGATTGAACCGTAGGTTTCAAACTGGGTTGCCGCAGGAAGTAAATAAACCCCATCTTGACGTTGGTGCATAACACCCGCCATGGTTGGGAATGGATCGACAACGACGACGGTGTCCATTTTGTTTAAGGCTTCACGCACTTCACGGCCACGGGTTTCAGTGTTGACCGATTGTCCCCAGAAGAACGCCAGACGAATATTGTCTTTTTGCGCTATCTTGGTTTTATCTTCTAACACGCCATCGTGCCATCGCGAACAAGGAATACCCGCAGAGGTTTGCGGTTTTTGTCCTAGATATTCGCCTTGATCGAAACGGCTCGCTACCCAATTAGGGTCGAGATCCCACACATTATTCCAATGGGCCCAAGCGCCAGTCGTTAAACCGTAGTAACCCGGTAAGTTATCAAATAACAAACCAAAGTCGGTTGCGCCTTGCACGTTATCATGGCCACGGAAAATGTTAGTGCCGCCGCCAGGTACACCCATGTTGCCCAGTGCTAACTGTAAAAGACAGTAGGAGCGAGTGTTCGAGTTACCCACGTGGTGCTGAGTTCCACCCATACACCAAATAATGGTGCCGGGTTTGGTTTCAGCCATCATTTTGGCGACGCGGTACATCTGCGCCTTTGGTACACCCGCAACTAACTCAACTTCTTCAGGGGTATACTTCTTCACTTCCTCGCGGATACGATCCATGCCATAGACACGGTGTTTGATAAACTCTTTATCTTCCCAGCCGTTTTCAAATATGTGCCATAACAGGCCATAAATGAAGGGGATGTCTGTGCCAGGACGGATATGCACGTACTCGTCAGATTTCGCTGCAGTACGGGTGAAACGTGGATCAACAACGATGATTTTGGCACCGCGTTCTTTACCAATCAAAATATGCTGCATGGCAACAGGATGCGCTTCACTGGGGTTTGCCCCAATAAACATGATGCACTTAGAGTTGCGAATATCGTTGATTGAGTTGGTTTGCGCACCGTAGCCCCAAGTGTTAGCAACACCGGCTACCGTGGTAGAGTGACAAATACGGGCAGAATGGTCGACGTTGTTCGTACCCCACAATGCCGCAAATTTGCGATATAAATAAGCTTGTTCGTTAGAGAACTTAGCGCTACCCATAAAGTAGACTGAATCTGGGCCTGACTCTTGACGAATTGAAGCCATTTTATCGCCGACTTCATTAATCGCTTGATCCCAAGAGATCTTTTTCCATTTTCCGCCTTCTAACTTCATGGGGTATTTCAGGCGTTTTTCGCCGTGACCATGTTCACGCAGTGCAGCACCTTTCGCGCAGTGACCGCCAGCGTTGAACGGGTGATCGAATGCGGGTTCTTGACCCGTCCATACACCATTTTGTACTTCTGCATACACACCACAACCTACGGCACAGTGAGAACAGATGGTACGTTTGACTTCGGTGGGAACATTGTGGCCAATATCTTCTTGGGCCTGTGCTTTACGCATCATGCCTGTGCCCAGCATGGACGCCGCAGCGATCCCTCCTGTGGCAAGACTTGCCGATTTTAAGAATTGACGACGATTGAGACCCAGTGCTGGCGCTTTAGCTTCGACAACCTGGTCTGTTTTGCGGGTTAATCGCATCACACACTCTCCTCTATTTTAGTTTTAAAGCGACGCATAATAGCTACGAATATGGTCGGTTTCGCGGTAGTTCTCACTTTTAGGCTCTGTGGTTGCTGCCGTTTTTGTCGAAGCTAACGCTTGACTACTCACAGTGACCACTGCGCCTGCCGCACTGCCGAGTGCCAATGCTTTAAGCAATTGACGACGGCCCATGTCGGAAGCTGGCTTCTTCATAGTGTCTCCTTGTGTTACTGGATAAGGTGGTACAAACGGCTACCACCTCGGTTATTGTGGAAGCCTAAGCTTCAGTTATTGTTGCGAAGGTGAACATTAATCTCACCTTCGCAGTTTGAACTCATCTCTAACATTTACATTTAGCACGCACATGCCGCGCTATCACTCAGTTTAGTCTTAGTTCATTAACTCTACTGGTTTTGCTAAATCGCTGGTGGCTGGCTGTAAGTCTGCGCTGCCTGGGCAATTGACTGGAATATCTAAGCTTAATTGCTCAAAAGCACTGGCTTCCATTGCAAAAAAAGCTTTTGCTAGCTGTGCAACCGTGGCGTAAAACGCCGCACTTGGCGCTTTGGCTAAATTGTCGCAAAAACGGCCAATCCAGCTGCCGATATGGCGTTGGTAAAAAGCCAATTGGCGATAACTTGGCGCTTCTAAAATCAGGGTACCCATCACTTCACACAGGGCAGCAACGTGATCTTCGGGTTCCTTGACGTTGTCTTCGCGTTCAAACCCCAGTTGCATTAAGTCTTGGCGTAGCAATGCCAGTGGTTTATCCATCAATGAGCCCGTCATAAACCAGCTGCCGTAGGGCAGGATCTCACCGCAACCTACACCGAGGAACAGGGCAAAATACTCGTCTTCTAGTTGTGCACTGTTGAACTGCTGTGCGGCGAGTTGGAGTGATAACCAAGCTTTAGTCATCTCGTTGTCTTCATTGGCATCAATTTCAAGATTGGCCAAAAACTGTAGCAGTTCAGGGCTTGGCTGACGGCGCAATAGGGCGGCTAACAGTTGATAGATATCGGCTCTCAACTGATCGTTTTCTGAAACTTGTCTTACTGATTCGGTCATAGCGGATCTCTTATCGCAGTTGCTTTTCAGGATCTTGAAGAATGTCTTCAAACATGTCTTTTACCCGGCAGTCGCCACACATTTTCAAGCGTTCAATATTGGCAGAAAATGCGCTGTGCGCGCCGACCATATCCAGCATCCGATGCACCATAGATTGGGTCGCAAAAGGAGAGCCGCAGCGAATACATTCGAAGGGGGCTTCTTCTTTCAGGGTGTGTTGTTGCTGACGGGCAGCTTTATTAAAGTTAATTTGCGGGGTAAGGCTGATAACCTTTTCAGGACACGCTGCCTCACATAAACCACATTGCACGCAGTTTTGCTCGATGAAGTGTAGTGCAGGTTTGTCGCCACCATCTTGTAATGCCATCGTGGGACAAATTGCCACGCAGGACATACACATAGTGCACTTTTCTACATTTACACTGACTTTGCCAAAGGGAATATTGTTGAGGCTGAGGCAAGTATCGATTTCACCCGCTTGGCTATTGAGGTGATCTATCGCTTCAAATAGCGTGTTGCGTTTAGTGGTCGAGGCAAATGCAGCGGGCACGATCACGGGCCAATCTAAGCTGATATCGAGCATCGAATGTAAATCGGCAAGCATGCTCGGGTCGATGAGGCTAATGCGTTGTGGCTGGCCCATTTCATCTAAAATGCTATTGGCTAACGACAGTTCGCCTTTAAGCATTTGCGTTAGGGTTGGCGCTGTTGCGTCTGTGTTGAGGATCAGCACTTGGCGCGCGCCCCAAGCGAGTACTGACAACCAATGATCTACGCTAGCAACGGTAATTTCTTCTAAGGCGACGGGGATAACATCACCCGCTAGATCGTCGGTGACAAAGTCGGCGCCGACGGCATTATCGTGGAACAAAATCACCGGTGCGGTTTGGGCTTGTTCGCGGAAACGGCTAACGACTTTGTTCAGGTATGAATGCAAAGCTTGCGGCGTAGGTAAATCGTAACTGATGGCACCAGTTGGGCAAGCACTGGTACAACTGCCTGCGCCATGGCAAAGATATGGATCGATTTCAATTTTCTTTGCGACACTGCTGATCGCATCTGCCGGGCAGAAGTTGAGGCAACGATTACAACCATTGATGCCATTGCGGTCGTGGGCACAGATATCTGGGTTAATTTTGACGTAGCGCGGCTTATCAAATTGGCCGATGAGATCGGGAATTTGCGCAAGGGCATCTTCGAGTTTTTCAGCGTCTTGGCCTACGTAAAAATAGCCGGGTGGCAGCATTTCTAAGTTCAAACAAGCTGCGCTGCTCAAATCGAGCACGATATCGAAATGGGGTTTACGGATTGACACTAAACTGAGTTCGGCAGCACCATCTTGATGTTCAACACTGACTTGAAATTGGCCTAAAAAGCCTTTTACACCAATGAGTTTGTTGTAATAGCTTTCGATATCAGTTGCCGCCGCCATGACACGTTCTAGGTGTGCTTCATCTTGGCTGGTAATGGCTTCGTTGGCTAAAATCACCCGATGGGCCATAGTGGACAATTTGTCCGCGGCGAGGCGAGCCAGATCTTCTGGGCCAATAATAAGAACATTGCCTTCGGTGGTATAGCTGACAGTTGGCGGGATCAGATTCTGCAACATCTGAGTTTGCGTTAATACCTGTTGTCGCGCTTGTTTTAACGCTTCTTGGGTTTGATTGGTCATCAAATAAGTGCTCACATTGCGTTCCTGAACAGTACTTTGGCTGTTTCTTGTTTTACTGTATCTGGGCAGATTTAGGCGGCTGGTAATAAGTAAGTCATTGCCTTTTCTGCTTTTATCTAAGCTTTTTACTTAGTACAGCAATTCACATACCAAAGTTACGGACATTAAAATTAGCTAAACTGACGTTAAACAACTCGGGTATGTGCCTGAGCTAAGGGCTCTGGTGCATTTTGGGGTAGGTCATCAGTCTCCCCATCCAAATTGTCCGTTATCGGCTCAACTGCCCATTCGATTTCGACTTCATTAGTCTCATGAGTTGTTGTTTCGCTTACATCAAGACTCACGGATGGATTGCTTTCTTCAGTTTGTTTGGCTAAAGCAGCTGATTCTTCATCCGAGGTCTCGCTGTCTTCGGCTATGTAACGGAAGACTTTTTGCATCAATTCAGCTGAGACTTCTGCACTGAGTTTCGGTTGATTACTGTAATCGAGTGCATATTCCAAAAGCCCATCTATCTCGTTGAAATGCGGTTGTTTCCACAATGCACGTAGCGCTGCTGATTTAGCCGCAGGGTCAACATTAGCACCCATAAAACTCGCAAAGCTGCCGCCTATTTCAATTTCGTCGGGATTGGGTAAATCCGCTGCAGTGAGGATGCGATTAGGATCGTCATGCTCTGTAGTATTAGGTTCAATGGCTGACTCTGTGGGTTGAAGCTGCTCAACTGCCATAGTGGGCTCGGCTACGATGGTCTCCTGAGGTGTGATTTCCCCGTCAGCTCGCGCTTCCTCTGCTGCAACTTGTTCGCGCCGTTGGTTCCAGCGACTCAGTAGCCCGCCTGTTTTTTGTATGGATTCAGCCATTAGTCCCTCCGCAATGGATCGTGACTTGGGCCTTGATTATTACGGCCATCGACATGTTTACGGCGATGAGCGGCAATTTCGACTTCACCATATTGGGTGATAAAGGCTTCAATCCAACAAGCGATAGCTTTTGGCATCAATAAGTTGAGGACAGGGGTATTGCCCTCAAGACAACCCGCCGCGACATTCTGATCCGCCGATAATGCCGCCGGTATCCAAGTGCCATCGGCCGTTTCATCACATACTAAATACAGCATGGCGTTATCTAAATCGAGATTGAGGCGATAGCTGGCGCGTTCGTCTTTGTGCAGTTCGAGTAGCACTAAGGTTGCATCGTCTGGGGCTTGATGGGTGGCGGGAAGTAGGTGATCAATTTCCCATTGTACTGAGGTCCAGCGGCCAACTTGCTTCTCTACTTTCTTGAGTGAAACGTACATAGGCCAAACACTAGTTGTATGTTGCATTGTCTCTCCGTCTCAGCCGTGTTGATGGACAAACCGTAGAGTGAACGGTTCGGTTTTACCAACAAATTGCGATAAAAGGTCACTGCAATATTGGTGCCAGTAAACATAGTGGATTAGTTTGAGCTAGATCATCAAAAACACCCTATAAATTGGACATTTTGTCCAGTACAGGATTTTGTTTGGGACATAAAAGGGCTAATGAAAAATCAGCATTGCGGCAGATCACGCATTTAACCCCAATTTTTATGTCTAGGTATAAATATTGCTATGCTCTGGCCATGACTCGTTAAGCGGTAACATTATGATCTCTGAAAATATCACTATTCCTGATAACAACATGAGCACAGATAGCGAAATAGCGGCAGCCAATCCTTCTCAAAAAACTCAGCATCAGTGTTCTTTTGTGAGAACTCAAGTGGAAGTACCGCTAACCATTGCTGTAAAAGCAGTGAATGAAGCCGGGGAAGTGTTGGATAAATTTGTCGCCTGCGAACGTCCGCTTACCGTGTATTTGAACTGGCGACCAATAGTGACACTTATGACCCTAGGGGCGAAACCTGAGTCACTGGCGTTAGGTTATCTTAAGAACCAAGGCTTTATTTCGGATGTCAGTCTATTGGACTCGGTTATTGTCGATTGGGATGTGAGTTCTGCAGCCGTGGTTACCCGTGAACAAACCGCCGATCTGGATGAGAAACTCTCCGAAAAAACGGTGACATCAGGCTGTGGTCAAGGCACGGTTTATGGCAGTTTTATGCAAGATTTAGACGGCATCAATTTACCAACGCCAAGTCTTAAGCAAAGCACCCTTTATAGCTTATTGAAAAATATCAACGAATATAATGAAACCTATAAAAATGCGGGTGCTGTACACGGTTGTGGCTTGTGCGAAGACGATAAAATTATGGCTTTCGTCGAGGATGTTGGCCGTCATAATGCCGTAGATACTTTGGCTGGGGATATGTGGCTGACTCAGGATCGCGGCGATAATAAGATATTTTATACCACTGGCCGCTTAACTTCGGAAATGGTGATTAAAGTCGCCAAAATGGGGATCCCTATTTTGCTATCACGCAGTGGCGTGACTCAGATGGGCTTAGCACTAGCGCAGCAGTTGGGTATTACTATTATTGCCCGCGCCAAAGGTCGTCACTTTTTGGTGTACCACGGTAGTGAAAATCTGCAGTTTGATGCCAATACGGCTCCTTAGCCCCAAGTTAGCCAAGACAGTAATGCTAAAACTTACATGCAGTAACGAAGAATAAGACAAGGAAACAAGATGACGTCTGCCAGTGAATTGGTCTACATGAGCGCGAAGCAAGTGGCCGAGTATTTAGATCTTAATGAGAAAAAAGTCTACGCCATGGCTAATGACAGAATTCTCCCCGCCACTAAAATCACCGGTAAATGGCTATTTCCGAAAGTGTTAATCGACCGTTGGGTAATGGATTCTTGCCACAGTGGCATGCTGACCGACCGTTTATTGATCACTGGTAGTGACGATCCACTATTATCTATGCTGGTGGCGCGTTTGATGGCGCAAGTTGGTAGCCGTGAGTTGATAAGCTACAGCGCAACAGGTTCACGCTTAGGGTTAGAGTTGCTTGCTAAAGGTTATGCCGATGTGTGCACCTTACACTGGGGTAGCATGGAGGATAGAAATATTCGCCACCCAGCTTTACTTAAAGGTTATAACAATCATCAGCAATGGATCATGGTGCATGGTTACTCCCGTCAGCAAGGGTTGATCATGCGTGCCGATATGCACCACAGATGCCAAGAAGAAGATAAAGTCGTGAACTTGCCTTGGCGTTGGGTGAGTCGTCAGGGGGGCGCAGGTAGCCAACAGCACTTAGAGCATTGGTTGTTAAAGCAAGGTGCTCGCTTAGATCAACTTAATGTCGTGCTAACTGCCTATAGTGAACGCGAGTTGGCGGGTTATATCGCTAGGGGGGATGCCGATATTGGTTTTGGTTGTCAATCTGTGGCTTTGGAAAGTGGTTTAAGTTTCGTGCCGCTGATTAAAGAGTCTTTCGATTTCGTTATGCCGCAAAGTATTTACTTCCGTCGTCAACTTCAACAACTTTTTACTATGTTGGCGAGCGGTCACTCGAGGCAAATGGCGGCACTACTTGGTGGCTATGATCTTACAGACTGTGGACAACTGCTATGGAGTGCGAGCTAATCCACTCAACTCGATAATGGATTAAGGTGAATAGAGTTGAATGGCCTCTGAACTACTTATTACTGCTACTACATGCTGATATCTAATGTAGTCAGCTACTAACGAATAAGTATCAAAGAGACCCTCTTTCTATTGCGGATTACGTCGTTTCGACTTTCTATGGTGGGTTGGTGGGAGGCAACTACTATATATAGGTAAAGTATCTTTATCGCCAAATACACTCAGAGTGTCATCTTCTTCTGTTGTTCCCCGTCATTCTCCCATTAACGACTCTATATAAAAGTGGAGGTGAGATATTCCGGTTCGAGCAGCCGTTATTCTCATTTAAATCTGATAGCATTCATGCTCATGATCCCTTTGTCTTGATACTGTACGCTGGCAATCAATTAGGCCAAATTACAGATAAAGCGCTATTTTGTGGATAACTTTGGGGGTAAGTGGTGTGTATCTTGTGGCTAGATTAGATAATTAGAATTAACTGCAAATTTCCTTAAAATAGGGGTTGCACAAAATTCTCTGCTGCCTATAATGCGCATCCACTGACACGGCAGACAGCGAAAGCAGGCTGACGAGTTAGGTTGAATTGAGTCGCTTTTAAGCACTTAATTCAAGCGCAGCAAGAAGTTGTAAAAAACTCCTTGACGCGAAACGGGAAATGCGTAGAATACGCAGCCCTAGCCAACTGGAAGCGTTCGACGCTCAGTGTGGTACTCAAGTTCTCTTACGAATAYTGAGTTGCTCTTTAACAAGATAAAACAAGAAATCTGTGTGGACACTCACAGGTGTTGAGTTAATCGAAACTGCTTAACCTTCGGGTTGGCAGTCAAAAATTTAAATCAATGTAACAATGAGTGTTCATAGTAATATGTACAGTTTGTTTCTTTAGTTAGAAACAAAAAATCAGAATTCATTGAGCCGCTGAAGTCGCAAGACGGAAGCAACAAAACTTTAATTGAAGAGTTTGATCATGGCTCAGATTG
>NZ_JAKKRO010000036.1:0-46462 GCF_025654235.1 Shewanella sp. SM32
GGAAGTAAGTCCTTGCGTCTAAGCATTTTCTTTTTGATTAACTTACCCGCTTTATCGACGCCAACAGCATGAAAAACAGACTTTGCGATATCTAAACCGATTGTAGTAATCTTCATAGGTGGACCCGTCCTCTTTCTGATGAGTTTTAGCGACTACATCGTGGCCCATTGCGAGGCCGATTAAAAGTGGATGGGTCCATTCCATTATCCATGGCGATTGCGGTTATTTGCGGACCTAGTGGACTAAGTTCAAAATAACCAACACAGCATAAAGTGCGTTAAAACCCGCCGGGACGGAGCGCCTAGGGCACTTCACTTCCGTGTTGCATCAATTCAAAAGGTGGCCGACATTCTGTCATTGATACGCCTTGAATTGAAGCACCCTAGGCGCTCTGAAACTCGTATCTTCAGGTCGCTTGGGTATATAGAGTCAGGTTTGGCGAAAACGGCGTGATTATAACCCAGAGCACTGAGTTCTGTGTATCCCTAAGTTTAGTAGGAATAATTACTACAAATAAAATCAATAGATTAATAATTAACGATGCAAATTTATCCATCTCAACTCGGCAATAACATCTCCAGAGTGCGAAAAATTTACGACTGTGCCACACTATCGTTCCACTCTCCTTAACCTAGTTATCACGTGCAAGATAAGAATTTTGATAAGCTCGCGCAAAAATTTGCGAAAAACATCTATGGTACGCCCAAGGGCGAAATTCGTGCCGCAGTGCTATGGCGCGACCTCGTCCCCGCGCTGGCAAAACTGGGGGATAAAAAACTCAGAGTATTAGATGCAGGCGGTGGTTTTGGTTACTTTAGCCAAAGATTAGCGCGCCTCGGCCACGAAGTTGTACTCTGCGACATCTCTGCTGAGATGCTGGCTCAAGCCAAAGAACAAATTGATGCCTCACCTGAACCATTAGCTATCCAGCTTATCAATGCGCCTATCCAAGCATTATCGGTCGATAACCATGGCTATTTCGATATCATACTGTGTCATGCAGTCGTCGAATGGTTAACGGATGCTAAGCCCACTGTAGCGGGTTTACTTACTATGCTAAAACCCGGCGGATTATTCTCTTTGATGTTTTACAACAAAGAAGCCATGCGCTTTCATGCTTTAGTGTCGGGCAATTTCGATTACGTCGCCGCTGATTTAAAAGTGAAGAAGAAAGTGCGACTAACTCCCACTCATCCACTTTATATTCAAGAAGTTAAAGATTGGTTTAACGAGTGGCAAATGTCACTCATCAGCCAGTCTGGCGTGCGTGTAATCCACGACTATTTGAAAAAGAGTCAGCCTGCGGATTTCGACTATCACAAGCTGCTACAAATGGAGCTGGAGTACTCGCAACGCGAACCCTATATTTCCCTCGGCCGATATGTGCACTTTTTAGGGCAAAGCTTTGCAGTGTGAACGCGCGTCGTTACAAACGCGCTGCCTAAACGATTACTGACAAGTCTGTTTCCAGCAGGCGCTAACTTTGGCGCCTGCTTGTTCTAGCAATTGCACCACGCTTTTATCCCCCACCACATGGCCAGCACCAACCACCACAAACAAAGGTGAAGTCACATCAGTCGAGCCCATTAATTTTATAATGCCATCGGCCATCACATGGTTTCGCTGCCAGAGGATTTTCTCTAGCATTTTAGTGTCGCCCTCGCCGCCCATTTGCTCCTGCATTATGGAATCAAGCTCAGTTTCATTACCTGAACGCCAAGCCGTTATTAACGATAAAAGCTCCGCATCCGATGCGCTAATCGCCTCACGCACCATAGACCACTGCTCTTGACTATTAAAAGACGCTAACAATTGAAATTGTGACTCGGCGGTTTCCAACGGATACACAGGCAAAGTCGCATATCGAGCCATCAACTGCATATCAACGCCATAATCCGTGCTGTAACCTAAGTCGTTATAACGCAATAAGTTAACTTGAGTAGCCTGCAGCCAAGGTGCGAAAGATTGTATCGACTGACAAACATTTGCCGTGGCCGCGCAATAGGGCGTCATGCTCTCGACCGTTTGCTTATCTCGGCTCTGCCAATCTAAACCCTTAGTTTTATCGGCGCGGCCGTATTGTTGCAGTAAGGCTGTGCTATCGACTTTATTGATATCGACTTCTACAACTAAGCCCTTAGCTTTACCCAACGCGGTTTCAATTTGGGTGGGTAAAGGATAAAAGTCGGCACGTCCAATATGAATCGAACCCAGCAAATACGCGCTCTTGCCTTGCCATTGCACTTGATAAAATGGTGGTTTATCGGTTTCTGCACCCACCACTTTTGCGCTCAAACCCGCTAACGCCATAAAACAGATTGATGCAATTAGTCGCCATTGGCTTGTTGCCATATCCTTTGCCCCTTATAATTCCTGCAAATTTTGCAATGAGACGCTGTTATGCCACATACCAAGGTTATAGAGCAACTGAAAGAAAATCTTCAAATCGCCTATCGCCAAGCCATAGACGCCGACGCTAAGTTAGATGAGCTAAAGAAAGCTGGCCATGGAAACTTCACCAGCATATTCACGGCAGAACAAGGTTTTATCGCTTCGAGTAATCGCTTTCTGCCCTATGTGCAAGAGTTGGTCGATGACTTAACTCGCATGGAAGAACATCAAACGCTCGATCCTAAAGAACTCGAAACCTATGTGCGTCAGTTAGGCGCATTACTGCAAACATTGCAGGCCTTTAAGAAGCAAAGCTAAACCGAGATTAGGAGCTGGAACTCACCTTAGATTTCAGCTCTTTCCATGGTATATCCAATCAAGCCCACCAACACAGATAGATAGCACTAAGCTTCCCCAAAACTGTCATCATTTTGTCATTTCTAAGTCATAGACTCCGCTCACATAGACGAAGGGGCTGACGTAATGACAAGTTTAGATCTGGCTAAAGAGCTCGATAAAATAATCTCTAAAGCTGCAATCAGTCCCTTATTTCAGCCAATTTTCAATATATTAGAACATAAAATTCATGGTTTTGAGGCGTTAAGCCGTGGCCCTGAACACAGCCCGTTATACTCCCCAGTCCCGCTATTTCAGACCGCCGAACATCAAGGTAAATTAAGCGAGCTAGAAACCCTTTGTCGCCGTATTTCACTCGAGCAATTTAAGTTGCGTCAGTTTCAAGGCAAGCTGTTTATCAATATCTCGCCCAAGGCATTATTAGATCCCGCCCACCCCAAGGGCATGACCTTACAACTGCTGCAACAACTCGGCATAGCGCCATCACAGGTTGTGATTGAACTGTCAGAGCAATATCCCGCCGATGATATCGATTTACTCAAATCCTGCTTAAATCACTATCGTAGCCAAGGTTTTTTAACGGCGATCGATGACTTAGGTGCAGGTTATTCGGGTCTGAGACTCTGGTCAGAATTGTCACCTGACTATGTCAAAATCGACCGTCACTTTATCCATCAGATTGATTCGACTCCCGTCAAACAGGAATTTGTCCGCTCGATTGTGGAGTTATGCCAAAGTTTAACCTGCAAAGTGATAGCCGAAGGAATTGAAACGCAAGAGGAATTAGCCGTACTCAAACAACTGGGTATCGTCTATTGCCAAGGCTACTTACTCGGTCGTCCAGAAGTGCTCCCCTGCCGCGCGATGAAAGCGACCTTAGTGCCGAGCAATACTCAAATTCAACCTAGATACAGCGAATCGGCCGAGAGCCTGTGCACGAGTGCCATAACCGTAGTGCCCACGCTTAAACTCAAATTCTTAAGTGACACCTTTATCTCGCAACCTGCATTACAGGCGGTTGTAGTGGTCGATAACCAGTTGCCACTCGGTATTATCAGCCGCGCGACCTTACTTGAACTCTTCAGCACACCCTATGGTCGCGCCTTACATGAAAATCATGCAGTGAGTGAAGTGATGGATCCGCAAGTTATCCAGATTGAGGCCAACGAACCGTTATCCACCGTAAGTCAATTACTGACCTCAGAGAGTGCTAATACGGTAGCACAACAGTTCATTATCCTTCGCCGTGGTAAACTACTCGGCATAGGCCATACCAAGGATTTGCTACAAAGGATCACAGAGCACAGAATTAAGATGGCGCGCCATGCGAATCCTCTTACAGACTTGCCGGGTAATGTGCCCATTCAAGAGGAATTAAAACGCCTTAAGATCCAAAAGAAACATTTTTATCTAGCCTATTTTGATCTGTGTAACTTTAAGCCCTATAACGATATTTATGGATTTTGCCGTGGCGATGAAGTGATTTGTGAAGTGGCGAATCTGTTACTGAAGTATAAAAGCGACAATTGCTTTGTTGGCCATGTCGGCGGCGATGACTTTGTAATTATCAGCACCTGTGAGCATATGATCAGCCGTTGCCAGCGAATTCTAGCGGATTTTGAAACCCATAAGCATTTGTTTTATAGCGCCGAGCACTGGCTGGCCCAAGAAATGCTCGCCGACGATAGAAAAGGTGAAGCCTGTTACCATCAATTGATCAGTCTGTGTGTAGGCATTTTACCACCCGCACTCACCTTTAACGCCCATGAACACAGTCTATCGACCTTAAGCGCTAGGGCAAAAAAACAGGCAAAATCCGCAAATAACGGATTTTACCTGTTAGAAAATCATCTGATTATCGACACTCAGGTACTAACGGCATAGCTAAACAGCTTAAATCCTCAGCATTAGCGACCGATATGAGATATTAAAGTTGTGGTGCAATCGTCTTCTTTAACCACTCGGTTAACATTTTGGTTTCATACATAAAAGGTTTATCATTTAAAGATTGGATCCCATCCATGAATCCCATATTCGACAGTTTTTCATCGCCCGCGATAATCACTTTATCGTTTTCCATGACTTGATAAGAAAAAGTCATACGCGGCGGATAAATGTCTTTGATAATGCGTAAATCATTGGCGGTCGCACCAAATGTTGGACGCATATCACCCGCAAGATCAACATCGGTAATGGTCATTTCAAGCTTTTGATTTTGCTTTAAAATCTTCGCGGCTTCTTTATTGATGTTTTCAGTTAAGGTCTCAAATAAGCGCTTCTCATAACGGGATTGGAGCTCCCCTGATGATTTTATATCGCGATAATCTTTAGGACTTTGCCAAACAATTTTAACCACACCATCTTCGGTGACGGGATCCACAGGCGCTTCATCGGCCGCCCAAGCCGCACTGCAACTTAATACACCTGCGAGTAAAAGGGACTGAATTTTCATGTTTGCCTCCAAGGCCTAAATAACTTTCTGAGAACCACAGTACAAAATCTAACCTGAACTAGAGCTTAACGCAAAACGGATATAAGTACAGCAAATGTGTCGTAAGCTTTTGTATAATTAAGTAAATATTATTTAACCATCACAACCGATACGTATCTTTTTGTATCGAGATTGCACCAAGTAAGTGCATAGTTATCAATTTGTGAACATTTCACGCGCATAACGACAAAAAAAGCGTTATCCTTCCGCTATTGTTTACATTGCCCACTTAATAAAAAATGAAATTCCCTGTTGTACCTGTGTTCATTCTTATCCTGTTTACCTGCGTCGTGAGTGCGATTTGGTTTATCTCCCCGAGTGACAAAAATACTGGCCCTAAAACTTGGTCAGCCTTTATCTACAACCATGGCTATGATTCAGGAAAGTATAAAAAAACCGATAACTTTGACAGCTATAATACTTGCCGCGATTTTGCACGCGAACAATCTGCCTTCTACGACAATGTGCCTTGGGAATGTGGATCTATGTGCCAGTTCGATACTCGTAAGCAAGGATTTCAATGCGAAGAAATGAAGAATGAGCACTAACTAACCATTCAGCATAGGTTCAATATTTATACAATAAACTCAGCTCCTCACAGTAAAACTCGTTTTCTTTACCGTCTAAGGATGCACGATTTAGAACTAACGTGTTAAACGTAATTTTTAACTTGGAGCTTACCTATGAACCTAAAAACGGCTTATCTATTCAACCCATATTCACGAAAACTCGCTTTATTGGCACTGCTGACAATCGGAACAAGTATCAGCCTTTCAAGCCATGCCGCACCATTGACCATCAGCCAGCAACAAGCTGTTACTGTTCATTTGAACAAATTGGCCCAGGCGCAAAATGCGGCTGAACATCAAATGACAGAGCAGCTTAAGCAAGATTTTAGTCAACAATTAACCGCGCAAGAACATGAGTTTATGAGCGACATCTGCCCTAAATACGGCATGACCTTCGATGTCACTACCAACGCTTGCTTACGCTCATAAGGTATTGCCAAGATTAAAATGGAAAACGGGCACTCAGTTCAGGATATTGCCGCTTTAAATCCTTGGGCTTAGTGCTAAATTTTTTCCCCACGGGCGTCGCCTTGCCCGATGGCATAAAGGGCAGTTCCTCACCAGTTCTATCTTCGTATAATTGCCCTGCGATAAGGTCGTATTCATCTACAAAAGGGTAAGCATAGGCATCTCGCTCTGGCCAAGCGACTAAACGTGCTAGGGTGTCAGGCTGATTAACCACACCTTCGAAAATTTCTTTACCAAGTGAAATCAAAAAACACCTAAACTCGGCAAAAGCATATTCAGAATCACAGCCCGTAATAATGTAAGCCGCCCCCCAAACAGACCACAAATAACTACGGCGCATCTGCTGACCAAAGATTTTATCGAAAGCTTTTAACTCTTCATTACTCAATTCGGCAAGTTTCTGCTTCAGTGCTTGAGTCAAAGACTCCTGTGATTGCGCCGCTTCCGTTCGCGTGACTAAACCCCAAAACTCAACTTCTGTCATAAACGTCACCTATTAGAGCCTCTAGCAAAAAGGCATATTCTACACGATATTACGGTTATACTGGACTCGGATTAGGGCATTTCCTACACTTGCTCATCTTCTTTGCTACTGGTGTGCACTTCAATCTATGCCTAAACGTCTTATACTACTGATCACGTTATATTGCCTCTTCAGCATTGCTGCACTTTGGCGTACTGTGATGACTCAATCCCTTGATGTATTCACCCTAGGTGTCCTCCCCGTGCTCGTTGGCATACTCATACGCGCGCCGTGGTCTAGCTTAGTGTTGAAGATTTATATTGGCATGCAAACCTTAGGATTCTCGGCTCTGGGGATTACAGCAATTATTGCCTATCGCATTACCCCTGAGGATGTAAAAGTGGTTGTTTCTGGCCACAACATTCCTATGTTGCCACTCACAGTGAGCATTATTGTTATTTTACTCGTGCAGTATTGGATCGCATTTTCTAAGGTCACGAGACACTATTTGACCCGCCAAACTCAGTAATGGACTTTGTTGCTAAGCTGTTATCAATAGCGTAGCTTAGCGACCCAGTAAAATACTTACGACTCTTAACTTGAAGTAGACTATGAGCCATTTATCGCCCAGCGAACTTTCTATTCTTTTGGTAGAACCTTCAGAGACACAACGTCGAATTATTATTCAGCGCTTACAACAAGAAGGCATTCTCAGCATTCAAACCGCAGAAAACATAGAAGCGGCTAAAGATATTATTGCTCGCCATAAACCTGACCTTATTGCGAGCGCCATGCATTTCGATGATGGCACTGCCATCGATCTCTTGGGCTACTTAAGGGCCAACGCTGACTGCAAAGATATCCAATTTATGCTGGTCTCGAGTGAGTGCCGCCGTGAGCAACTTGAAATATTCCGCCAATCGGGTGTAGTAGCGATTCTACCTAAACCCTTCAGTGCCGACCATTTAGGTACAGCATTGAATGCCACGATTGATTTACTCAGCCACGATGAACTCGACCTGAGTAATTTCGATGTACAAGATGTGCGTGTATTAGTGGTCGATGATAGCCGTATGGCAAGAAACGTCATTAAACGTACGATTGGTAACTTAGGGATGAAGCTGATTACCGAGGCCGAGGATGGCGCGCAAGCCATAGCGTTAATGAAACACAATATGTTCGACTTAGTGATCACTGATTACAATATGCCGAGTGTAGATGGGCTAGCTTTGACACAATTTATCCGCAATGAAAGCCAACAATCGCACATTCCCATCTTGATGGTGTCTTCCGAAGCCAACGATACCCACCTCAGCAATGTCTCCCAAGCGGGTGTAAATGCCTTATGTGACAAACCCTTTGAACCCAAACTTGTTAAAAAATTACTCTATCAACTGTTAGAAGAATAAAACCAGAATAAAACTTAAATCACGAACTGAGTAAATATTCTGCGCTTTACTGAACATCCTGCTGCACGCTAGACGCAAAAGGCTTTCCAAGTGCTAAACCTTATGGCATGTTAGGCACGCTTATTTCAAATAAATCTACGGAAAGAAGAGACAATAAAAATGAACAAAACTGAACTAATCGCCAAAATTGCAGAAAATGCCGATCTAACGAAAGTAGAAGCAGCACGCGCATTGAAGTCTTTTGAAGCAGCTATTACCGAATCAATGAAAAATGGTGACAAAATCTCCATCGTAGGTTTCGGTTCTTTTGAAACAGCGACTCGTGCCGCTCGCACTGGCCGTAACCCACAAACGGGTAAAGAAATTCAAATTGCTGAAGCGACAGTGCCTAAGTTTAAAGCGGGTAAAACCCTACGTGACAGCGTTAACTAAGTTATAAAATTCAATACAACGCCTCCATTGTGAGGCGTTTTTTTTGCCCAATCCCAGTGAAGCACTGAATATTTTTTGCACAACAAAAGTGCGCCTCTGCCCCACAAACTGGCAAATAAAAACATTTCATTAACATTGCGAGCTCTAATACCTTGTTTTACATGGCATTGTAATAGTGGCATGTGATTAGCAAATCCTTCCTTAGAAAAAACCAAGATGCACTAATGAACACAGCTGACTTTGAGTGTGCCAATGGTGAATCGATAAATAAGTCAATCGAGGGGATGAGCATGAAGAAATCACTGTACAGCGTTTTGGCCTTATCGACGGGAATGTTACTGGCAGGCAACGCCTTTGCAGCCGTATCAGGCAACATTGGCGGTACCTCTAATTATCTATGGCGCGGTGCGACCCAAACTAAAGATGCGGTCGCAATCCAAGGTGGCCTTGACTACAGCCACGATTCTGGATTTTATGCGGGAACTTGGGCATCGAATGTGGATTTTGGTGATGATACTAGCTACGAGCTTGATCTGTATGCAGGTTATGGCGGCAGTATTACCGAAGACATCAGCTACGACTTTGGCTATCTCTACTACGCCTATCCAGACGCGCCGGGCAGTATTGATTTTGGTGAGCTCCATGCTGCTGTCACGTGGAAATGGCTCGAACTGGCTTACTCCCAAGTCATCAATGCCGGTGACGATCTGGCCGCCGATCCTTTAGATAATAAAGATCTCAGTTATCTTGCCGCGACGGTATCCGTTCCTCTCACTGAAAAGCTGAATTTATCAGTGCACTATGGTTACTCAAACGGTGATGTCGTCCAATCTTGGTTTGGCGAAGATAATTATGCCGACTATAACGTGACTCTCAGCGCAGATACCAGTATAGGCACAGTGTCATTTATGGTCTCTGATACCGATCTCACCGATGATGATGCCAAACTAGTACTCGGATATTCCTACAGTTTTGATCTATAGGCTCTAAGCATAACAAAACGCCACCTTAAAAAGTGGCGTCGTTTTATCACCATCACCTACTAGGCAATAATTGACCGGTTTGTTTTACGGGCCGCAACCATTTTCTCAATATATTCAACAATGGGCTCAGTCACTGAAATCCCTGTTGTTTGCTCAATCCCTTCAATGCCTGGCGCCGAATTAACCTCAAGGATCAGTGGGCCACGGTTAGAACGTAAAATATCTACTCCCGCGACAACCAATCCCATCGCCTTCACAGCGGCAATAGCCATTTTACGCTCAACAGAGGTGATTTTTACCACCTCACCACAACCACCTAAATGCAGATTTGAGCGGAAATCTCCCTCGGGACCTTGACGTTTCATCGAAGCAACAACCTTGTCACCGACAACAAAACAACGGATATCACTACCATTGGATTCTTTAATGTATTCCTGCACTAAGATATTCGCTTTGAGTCCCAAGAATGCTTCAATCACGCTCTCAGCAGCCGTTTTAGTTTCAGCGAGAACCACACCAATCCCTTGAGTGCCTTCGAGTAATTTAATGACTAACGGAGCGCCGCCCACCATATTGATGAGATCAGGGATATCATTTGGCTTATTGGCAAAACCCGTCACTGGCATGCCAATCCCTTTGCGGGAAAGTAGTTGCAGTGCCCGCAATTTGTCCCGCGAACGCGCAATGGAGATTGAATCATTCGCGGCATATACACCCATCATTTCAAACTGACGTACAACGGCACAACCATAAAAAGTCACGCTAGCATGAATACGCGGAATGATGGCATCAAACCCAACTAATTCAGTACCTTCATAATGAATGCTAGGTTTAATAGAATTAATATTCATGTAGCAATTCAGCGTATTGATCACTACCGCTTCATGTCCACGACTTTGGCAAGCCGCGACTAAACGTTGTGTTGAATACAACTGAGGGAATTGGGATAAAATACCTATTTTCATTGCTGAGTGACCAACTTAAGCATGAGTGAATAAACCGTTCTGCGGCACCAAAAGCACAGCGACAGAAAAAGGGGCTGATATTTGTCTATTGCTCAGTGTAAAGCAAGAAAATATTCCTCACCAGACGAAATCATTATGCTAATGAAATACTTCAAGACCTATCACACTCGGAACTCGGTTTAAGTTAACAGCGGCAGAATATACTTAGCCTCAAACTCCGTTGCATCTAAGGGACGAGAAAACAAATAACCTTGTAATACAGTACAATGGCGAGAAGTGCAAAACTCAGCCTGCTCAATCGTTTCAACGCCCTCAGCTACTGATATGACATTAAACCCATGGGCGAAGTTAAGTAATGCAGCGAGCAAACGAGTGTCTTTATCATCCTTATCATAGGAAGCGACAAAGCTTTTATCGATTTTCAGCACGCTAATGGGAAACAATTTGATATGTTCTAAGGACGAAAAACCCGTCCCAAAATCATCGAGGGCAAAACGCACCCCTAACTCTGCGATTCTATCGAGCATTTTGGCATGTTCATGGGGATCTTCAATAAGGCAATTCTCAGTAATTTCAAGCTCTAATGCTACAGCAGGAAGTCCTGTCTTAGTCAGCGTATTCGCTATTTTATCAAACAGGTTCTCATTTCCAATTTGCGATGCAGACAGGTTAACGGCAATGGTAAATTCTCTCCCTGTTGGCTGTAATTGGGTTAACCAAACCTGTGCCTGAATACAGGCTTGTTCAAGCACCCAATCATCAATGTCCTCCATTAATCCAATTTCTTCGGCTATGGGTAAAAATTGATCTGGGGTGATAATGCCGTCTACAGGATGCTGCCATCGGATAAGGGCTTCCATCCCCACCAGCTGATGGGTTTTCGCATTCACTTGCGCTTGATAATGAACCTTAAATTCATTTCTTTTTAAGGCAGTACGCAAACTCGACTCGATATGATTACGGTAACGCACCTCTTTATCTAAAGCTTCTGAGTAAAACTGAATCTGGTTTCGGCCCATTTTTTTAGCGCGATACATAGCGATATCGGCACATTTCATCAGCTCAGAACTGTTCGAAGCCGCTTCATTATAAAAAGCCACGCCGATACTGGCACCAATAAGCACATCGTTATCACCGAGACAAAACACGTCCTCAAACACTTTTAACAATCGATTAGCCACAATCATAGGGAAATATTTATAATCATTATCAGTGACTAGCACGACAAATTCGTCCCCACCTAAACGGGCAATAATGTCGCCATCTCGTAGTACTTCACTTAATCGAGCGGCTACTTTAACTAAAAGAATATCCCCCGTCTGATGGCCTAGAGTGTCATTGATCGCTTTAAAATCATCTAAATCGAGCAAGATAACGGCTAAATAGTCGTGACAACGTTTGGCCCTTGCTATCGCTCGATTAAGACAAAGTTCAAAACCATAGCGATTAACCAGCTTAGTCAACGAATCGTGTTCAGCTAGCTCTTTTAGTTTTTGGTGACTATTACGTAACGCCAACGCCATTGAAGATCTTTGTTTCGCATAACGAATTGCACGGGTTAGTATCCGCGAGTTGACCTCATCTTTAAGCAAGAAGTCCTGTGCCCCTAGTTCAATACAGCGCTGAGCCAGTTTCTCATCTTCATAGCGACTCAGCATAACGACTACGGTCTGGTCTTGCGTCATGGCATTGAGCTTGATCAACACTTCTAAGCCATTAGCATCGGGTAATAAATAATCCAATAGAATACCGTCAAAATGACGTTCTAATGCGAGATTTAAACCATCAAATGCACAATTTGCTTCGACCACATTAAAAGTCAACTTTGACTGTCTGAGTGCTCGGATGATCGCAGTTCTATCAACTTCATCATCATCGATCAGTAGTAAATCCATATACTCACCTTATGCGGATGGGAGCTCCACTATTCGCCAGTAACCTTCAAGCATATTAAAAATATTGTTAAAACCGTCTTTCATATCAGTTTTAACCATGTAACCAGCCACATGATGGCTATAGGCTTTCATCCTATCTTCATCGGTACTCGACGTGGTGAGCATAAAAACGACAGACGAAGAAAGAGAAGGATCTGAACGTATTCGCTCAAGGAACTCAAACCCATTCATTCTTGGCATATTAAGATCGAGCAAAATAAGATACGGGCCTTTGATCGTGTCTAAACTCGTTAGAATAGTTAATGCTTCGATCCCATCCCGAGCACGCACTAAGGGATTGAGTAACCTCAATTGTCTCATCGCCCGCTGCACGGCCATGTAATCCACGTCATCATCATCAACCAATAAAATGGTGACCTGTTGATAGTGATTTGCTGCGCTCATAGAAGCTCCTTTTTCACTATTTTCTTAGGCCAACTAAAGCAAAAACAACAACCTCGGCCCTGCGATTTAAGCTGAATCTCTCCACCTAAACTTTCAACCGTTTTCCTCACAAGTGATAAGCCTAAACCACTGCCTTCAACTTCATCCCTTGGTTTAAGTGTTTGAAACATCTCGAAGACTTTTTCATGATATGAGCTTGATATCCCCGGACCATCATCTATCACACTGAATCGATACTGCTGATCAACCGCCTCACATGAAACCGTAATCACACCTGTACCTAAGTCATGATGTTTTATGGCGTTACTGATTAAATTTCGTATAACTAATTCCAACAATGGTCTTACGGTATAAAAATTTGGAAATTCACCTTTTAGGACTAATTCAAATCCCTGTGGCGGCGCGACGAGCGCAAACATGTCTTCAACCAGTTGCCGACTTTTCACTTCAGTAGTTTCGGTATCAACACGACCAATCCGAGAAAACATCAATAGTCCATCGAGTAATAATACCATTCGATGAATACGACTTTGGATAAGCCCTAGGTATTTCTGTACATTTTCATTGGTGTTATCGACTAAATCCTCAGATAACCAAGAGGTTAGCTGCTCGATACCACGTAAGGGGGATTTCAAATCATGGGAAGCAATATAGGCAAACCTGTCTAATTCTTGATTGATACGCTCAAGCTCAAGCATATGTTCTGCACGCTGAACTTCAATTCGTTTACGTTCAGAGACATTGTTAATTGTCGCGAGAATAGAAATGCCATTACTAAAATGAATAGGCGTCAATCCCACTTCAATTGCGAGTCGACTACCATCTTTGCAACAGCCAAACAGGTCATCCCGCATCGACATATTTTTCGCAATAGGCTGCACTAAATAGTTACTCATGTGCTGCTGATGAGCATCCCTTAGGGTTTCGGGCAATAACATATTGATGGAACGACCGAGTAACTCGTCTCTGGTATAGCCGAACAAACGTTCAGCATGGGTATTCACTAAAGTAATAAATCCAGATTTATCCACCATAAATAGCGCACTTGGAGAGGCTTCAATTACTAATCTAAAGCGTTTTTCGTTAGCAATTAACTCTGAAGTCAGTAAAGACTCCTTATATCGATTACGCGCCATAATTAACACTGAGTAAAACAATGCCAAAATAAAACCACAACCGATAAATTGGAGCCACATACCTTGGGTCTGCTCCGCTCTCGAGATAAAACGCGATTGTGATGAAATGTCTAAGCGCCACAACTGCCCTCCAACTAAGTCAGTCTGTGAGTGATAAAACACATCCTGCTCATTCGGGGCCACTTTGCTGCTGGTAAACATTAAACTGTCAGCGCTTGCCTGCGGACTTTCATAAATGGCAAGTTTCAAGCCTGAGAATCGCTCCCCCATAATCCCTTGCATGAGGTCATCCATCCTAAACGCTGCATACACAAGTCCAAACACGTGCTGTTTACGCTCAGCCTCTGTTGTTGTGGTGCCTTGATAAAGCGGTAAATACATTAAAAAACCCGCTTTCGCATCATCAGATGTATCTTGAACTAATACGACTTTGCCAGAAACTGTCGGCAGTCCAGTGGTAATAGCGCGAGTGATGGCTTTATATCGATTAGACTCGGAGCACATGTCATAACCCAAGGCTCTTTGATTACGCCAATCAAAGGGTTCTAAGTACACAATCACGCAATACTGATCACGCGTTCCTTCTGGGTAAACTTTATAGTCTTTAAAACCTTCAGCTTGAACTTGTTGGATGTGTGCACTTAATGCTTCAGGTTGAAGTAACTGAGCATAGCCAAAACCTTGAAAACCTGGGTAATACTCAGATAAATGAGCATTGATGACATAAGTTTGCCACTCCTGACGTGTCACATTACTCGACGATAACAATAAGCCAACGCCACCACGCAAGACTTGTTCATAGGCAAGCATTCTGCGATTTACGGCTTCTGTTAATTCTTGAACGCTATTTTCGAAACGCTCTTCACCTCTATCCCTAAGATATTGCTCAAGCACATACCAAGAGATCCCCATGAAAAGTAAGGCAGCCACTATCATCAGCCAGCTAGAGCTCAGCACGCTAAAGTAGATATTATTAGATGGGGGGAGTGATTTAGAAAACTGATCCTTGTCCATGTAAGCCAATTCCCTAGCAAACGATTAACAACAAACACTGGTACAAGTGTTGTTGTAATTATGACTAAATTCAAGTTTATCCTACTATTTAACTCGGAATTAACCCGAATATATCTATGACTATACCGTGCTCTTAATCACAAAATAAGCAAAAACTAAATTAATCAAATATTCAATTGCTGTCTCGGGCCTACGCCAAACAGCAGTAAGCTGAATCATCCGACTCACGGGAAGAATTTTTCACCCTAACTCACAAAATTATTTGCTTTTCTACCATACTCTTTTTAGTTAGAAAGTCGTTAGGAACAACAAGAGGAATTCGTTATGGCTCATATTACTGAAGTCGTGCCCAACGATACTGAACTTGAGGCAATGACCACACCAAGAAACAGCAAAGCCGCCGAGGCAATGCAGCATAGACGCGAAGTCAAAAAGCGTTTAGAAGACTACCTCGAGCGGGCGGAGTTAAAACGTGCATTAGGAGATGACGATTTTTTCTAGCCAATTCTATCTCGCTATCTAGTGGTCAAAATGATGGGATGATGATCTCAGTCGGTGATCATTTGTTTCGAACTCACTGAGTTTTGGCCCACTAAAATCGAATATCTCACCCAGCCAACAGTGCTGGGTGTGACTCTGCTCTAGCTCACTAACCTCCAGATTTAATATCGCGTCATCACTGTCATTTTTACCACTCTTGTCAGCTTGAGTTTTGATTAACAAGCATTCAGCCTTAGCACACTCAAATAACTCATCGCTGTCATGTTTTGCTCCAATCAATCTATTTCTATATCAAGAACAAAGCAGCTTTAATGTCATATCAATAAAATATTATTAAACAGATGGTTACTTATTTATGTCCCATAGACATAGCGCTAGAATTATAACAAGTGCACCAAAATGATTCACAAAATCGATAACAGCTAATTTATTTAATCGGTATATTTTCTCCGCTAGCCTGCGAATCAATATGAATAAATGAGGTTTAAGGCTATGATTAGCCACATCTCTCTCGCTGAAATTACCTGCAGGATATACGGGAATGTCTGAGTCGTTAGCCCAATATCAACAAGATCTACGCCGTTTTTCCGATGAATTAATTCGCATTCAAACGCCAATAAAAATCTTAGATGCCATAAAATGGCCGCGGGAAATGGAGGAACGTTTTCTCTCCAATAAGGGCACGGTACTTCCGGCTATCAAGCAAGAGTTTTATCAAAACATTGCTTTACCTTTTGATCCTGTTAAAACCCAAGCTGAGCTAGCCTCCCTAAAGCAGGACATCCATAGACGTTTGGGTAAACGAGACAAACTCGGCAAGATATTAGTGGCAAACGTCGATCAGTATCGCCTTGTCATTGATATGTTGGGGAGCAGAGGCACGCCAACCTTTGGTAAGCTCAGCCAAGAATTGTACGGCAGTGCTAGCCATAAACTGCATGGCGATCGCCATACCTTGCGCCAGTTAGGCGATAAACTCAGCTACATTTTCTCGCTGCCCGCGGCGAGGCACATGAATAAACACCACCCTAAAATTATTAGCGCGCCAGAAGCGGTTAACGTGCTCAGCCAACGTTTAGAAAAGTACTTCCATAGCGATGATATGCGTGTACGCCTTAGTGACGGTATCGTCTCTGACGCTGCAGTCGGTGGCGATACCGTTAAGCTCAATAGCAAAGCAATGTTCAGCGAATCGGATCTTAATGTATATGAAGTTCACGAAGGTTGGGTGCATGTTGGCACGACGCTAAACGGCCGAGCACAACCCCACGCCACTTGGCTCAGTGTCGGTTCTCCGCGCGTAGCAGCAACCCAAGAAGGTCTAGCCGTTTTACTGGAAATGCTGACGCTAAGCTCAAATCCAGGACGGGCTCGGCGAATTAGTGACCGTGTTGCCGCGGTCGATATGGCTGAAAATGGTGCTGACTTTATAGAGGTATTCAATTATTTCAGAGGATTGAATCTAAGTGCGACAGACAGTTACCGTGTCACCCAAAGGGTTTTCCGTGGTGGTATGGTGGAAGGCGGGAGTTTCTTCACTAAGGATATTTCCTATGTGCGTGGCTATGTGGAAAACATTAACTTTATCCGCAGCGCCATCACCTCAGGCCTTCCTGAACTCATTCCTATGCTATTCCTCGGTAAATTGGCGATTGAAGATATCCCCGTGTTATACCAAGCTTGCCAAGAGGGCATTCTAACTACGCCTAAATATCTACCGCCCATGTTTGATAACTTTAGTGGCCTTTATGCTTGGTTTGGTTTTGCATCAGGTTTAGCAGGAATCGATTTGAAAGGTGTACAGCGCCATTTCACTCGCTTATTTAAAGACGTACCAAATGTCGTCCCCGCCTTTGAGTTACTCGATGATACTGAATTTGACAACAACTCGGACTAATACAGTAACTAGATTGATTTAAAATAAAAAAAGCTCACAACTATGTGAGCTTTTTTATAAAACTAAACGCTAATCTTCGATAGAAAAACCTTCACCATTACATTCAAAATACAACTCACAGGCAGGATAACTCACTTTGCCACACGTGTAGAAGATAATGGCATTTCCACCCAACTTTTGAACTTGTACTTTCAAATCTTTTAAGGCTTCCACACTAACTGCGGCAGTGCATTTAAATCCAATCGATCACCCTGGGTCGCAATTGCTATAGCCTTTGGTTTAGTCTGAGGATCTTGGTTAATCACATCGACTAATCCATGCTGCGCCTCGGGTTCTCCATGGACTAAAATTAACGGCGGCTGGCCTTCAAAATGGTGATACCAACGTAATAACTCTGCTTGATCCGCATGGGCTGAAAGTCCACCCACTGTGTGTAACTTAGCCGCGACTTTAATGCTGTTACCATGAATAGACAGTTCCTCAGCGCCATCGACGAGGGCACGCCCTGGTGTTCCAAGCGCTTGATAACCACAAATAATCACATCACATTCTGGTCGCCATAAATTATGCTCTAAGTGGCTACGAATACGTCCACCGTTACACATGCCGCTCCCTGCGATAATGATCAATCCCTTATGCACGTCGTTCAGCGCTATCGACTCTTCGGTCGTTTGGATAAATTCGACATTCGACAACAACGGATGCTGCCCAGGATGTTGGCGGGTAAAGCGTTTAAAGTCCTCATCCATCAGCGGATAATTATTAACGTAGACGCGGGTCGCCTCAATTGCCATCGGGCTGTCTAGGCAGATTTTCCAACGGCCGAGATCCCATTCTTTAGCATATAAATGAAATAGATATAATAACTCCTGTGCTCGTCCAACCGAAAAAGCAGGGAGCAATATATTGCCTTGGCTCTCGTTGACTGTCTTAGCAAAAATGGCTTTCAATTCAGCTAAGGTATCCGTCCAACTGCGGTGAAAACGATTGCCATAGGTGCTTTCCATTAAGACTAAATCTGCCGTATCCACTAAGGTAGGATTACGTAAAATCGGCATACCTGCACGGCCAAGATCGCCACTGAAGACGATTTTCTTCTGGGATTTGCCCTCACCTAACCACAACTCGACTAAGGCGGAACCTAAAATATGCCCTGCATCTGAGAGGCAAATATCCACATGGGGAATAACCCGAGTCACTTGACCATATTCCAATGGTACAAATTGAGTTATCGCGAGTTCAGCATCTTCAACGGTGAATAGCGGTTCTAGGGGTTCAAGATCATGTTTAGCACGCTTTTTATTGACTCTTTCGGTATCGCGGGTCTGCAGCATAGCCGCATCTTTGAGCATGATAGCGCACAGCTCTGCCGTGGCTTTATGGGTGTAGATAGGCCCATCAAAACCCGCTTTGACTAAGAGTGGTAAACGCCCAGAATGATCGATATGGGCATGGCTAAGCACGACAGCAGAAATAGACTCAGGATCAAATGCGAAGGGATCATGATTACGCAACTCATCAGATTTACCGCCTTGGATCAAACCACAGTCGAGCAATAAGTGTTCATGATCAACCGAGAGTAAATGACACGAACCCGTCACTTCCTCTGTCGCCCCTAAAAACTGCAATGTCATTCGCATGGTGTCCCTCCAAGGTGTTTATCTCATATAAAGATAGACTATGCCCTTATTCCTAAAACAAAAAGGATTAATTAGTCACGTGCGAGCAATGTCAACTTTAGCTGTAATGCTTAGTCATCAATAACCTAACAATGGGTACAACTGACCTTGACGTACCGTTTTGCCAGCGTTAGCAATAGTGCCATCGCGCAGCCATTGTTCGAGCAAGATCTGCAAAGGCTGCTTGACCTCTGCGGCCGTCATTCCAGCGCTAATACTTGGGCTATAGAGTAATTTAAGCAAAATGAAATCAAGCCCGGTGAGTAAGTCCTGCGGGGTTTTGTCGTTAAAGATGGAGGGAAATACTTTCTCTGAATCATTGGGTAAACCAAGCACTTGAGTAATCTCTTCCACTACGCAAGCCACTAACTTACCGTGCATTTTGGCTTGATCTACAGGAATAATAATCCAAGCACGTTCAATCTCTTGCCGTGAATTGAGAGCAAACTTTGCCATACACACAGAACCATGGACATTTTTCGCCGATCTCGGTCCCATTAAGCGCATCACCTCACTTGCCCATAGGGATTGACGGGTAAAAACTAAGTGCAGATTCGCCTCAGAGAGCGTATCTACCCGTTGAATATCGAGGCCAGTGATCTGGCCTAAGTGTGTTAAGTGCATCAAAACTAATTGAGTGTGGAGCGCCTTATCACCCACTTGATGCTCAATAAACACTCGTACCGGTATGCGCCACTTACGCACGCTATGTTTAGCAAGGTCATACTCATTTTGTAGGGCGACGTCACTAAATGCTTGGGTGATATAAGCGGAGTTTTTCCAATCCGTAGCGGGCGTTAATACTTGGGTTAATCTGGGAGATGTTTGAGCAGCAAACAAAGGCAAAGCGAATAAACTTAGCATTAGAAAAAGCCCTAAACGAAACAGACGTGCAGTAAAAAATAACCAACTGTAGAAACGTGTTAATACCCTAAGCCACTTTTGCATTGGCACTCATCCCGCAACTTGACGAGGTCACTGAATCAAAATCATAGCAGTGATACTGATAAAAGAAGTCGAAATCTGCAAACAACCTCATACAACATAGACTTAATAAACTCGCCCAGATAATGCAATGCCGACTAAACAATAGCCAATAAAACCCCATAATAAATTACCACGCAGCATCAATACATTGTTTTTAAACAAATTTTATTTGAAATCATTAATCGTATACTGATGATATTACACCACCATTGCCAAGGATTCAGGATGACAATGGTGTGCATTTTTAGCTTAAGCGCTTTCTAACGAGCATAATCCGTGCAACTATTCAGCGAACTCACTAATATGAGCCTGTATTTACAACAGCTTAGTCCCTTAACCACCCCTCAACCTCATCGCGCGTCGGTACTGAGCCGCTATGTATGAGCTCACCATCGATCACTACCGCTGGGGTTTTCATCACTTTAAATTTCAATAGGCTTTGAGGATCTGTGTCCTTTTTTACAATCGCATCCACACCCATTTCTTCTGATATGTCCGCAATCATCTCAGCGGTTTTGCTACATTTAGCGCAACCACTGCCTAATACTTTGACTTGTTTCATGTTACTTCCTTAACGAACTGTGCTGCAAAATTAAAAATTTCAACCTACTGTCATACTCGCAGCCACATATAGCAAGGTAAATTTCCAGCCAAGCAAACTCATAGACAAGAGTATGGCAACATCTATAGCTCAATTCAGGCCACAATAAGATAACTGCATTATTAGTTGCATTGCATTGATTGCTATTAATTTCTATATCTAAAGATAAACAAATATTTATATACCATCTGTTATAAACACTACCAAAAAACTAAACCAGTACAGCCTAGTTTTTCATAAAATCACAATACTCTAGTTAATTTCACGACTCACAAAAAATAATCTTGATAACACAATAAATATTAATACAACCTAAATTAGATGATTGGTGAATATAGCTAAAACAGGCAATATTTTACTTGATTATTATTTAGGCATTTCCCCGTCATCATTTATCCACACATCTCGTGACCCATATCACTTATTACAACATTTAAGATTGATCCTACATCACTAAACACTAGTATCTGCTATGTTGCGGCTGCGACACGATTTATCAACATATTATAACAATTACGGAAACCTCCCTATGACCTGGACCCAAACATACACGCCACTCGGTAGCTTGTGGCTAACCGCAATGGTTGCTTTACTGCCTATTGTGTTTTTCTTCCTAGCCTTAACTGTGTTAAAACTTAAAGGCTATATCGCTGGAGCATTAACCTTATTAATTGCCTTAGCAGTCGCGATACTCGCCTACAAAATGCCTATTAGTATCGCGCTTGCTTCTGCTATATATGGTTTTAGTTATGGGCTATGGCCAATTGCTTGGATTATTATTACCGCAGTATTTTTATATAAAATCACCGTTAAAACAGGTCAATTTGAGGTTATTCGCTCGTCAGTCATCTCAGTCACGGAAGATCAACGATTACAAATGCTATTGGTTGGCTTTTCATTTGGAGCCTTCCTCGAAGGTGCTGCGGGTTTTGGTGCACCTGTTGCTATTACAGCTGCGTTACTTGTCGGGCTTGGATTCAATCCATTGTATGCAGCAGGACTTTGCTTAATCGCAAATACGGCACCCGTCGCCTTTGGAGCTATGGGTATCCCAATTATCGTAGCGGGTCAGGTTTCATCACTAGATCCATTCCATATTGGACAACTCGCTGGCCGTCAGTTGCCAATTTTATCGATTATTGTCCCCTTCTGGCTCATCGCAATGATGGATGGCATCAGGGGAATACGTCAAACTTGGCCCGCAACATTAGTAGCAGGCGTTTCATTTGCGATTACCCAATTTTTGACCTCAAACTTTATCGGCCCCGAATTACCCGATATTACTTCGGCGTTAGTCAGTCTAATTTGTTTAACGTTATTTTTAAAAGTCTGGCAACCAAAAGAAATATTCACTTTCTCAGGAATGAAACAAAGAGTTACTACCCCTAAATCTACTTTTTCTAATAGCCAGATATTTAAAGCATGGTCTCCCTTTATTATTCTCACAGCGATTGTAACCCTGTGGAGTCTTAAAGATGTACAACTGGCATTAAGTTTTGCCACTATCAGTATTGAAGTACCTTACTTACATAATCTCGTTATCAAAAGTGCACCTATTGTCGCTAAGGAAACCCCTTATGCAGCAATATATAAACTTAATTTATTAGGCGCTGTTGGAACAGCCATTTTAATCGCAGCAATGATCTCAATTGTGGTCCTTAAAATGTCAGTAAGTAATGCACTGACATCCTTTAAAGACACTTTAATTGAATTAAAATTCCCGATATTGTCGATTGGATTAGTATTAGCATTTGCCTTTGTCGCTAACTATTCAGGTCTATCTTCAACCTTAGCACTCGTGCTCGCTGGCACTGGCGTGGCATTCCCCTTCTTCTCACCATTCTTAGGTTGGTTAGGTGTGTTTTTAACAGGTTCAGACACCTCATCAAATGCCCTATTTGGCGCGCTGCAAGCCAATACAGCAAACCAAATAGGTGTAACACCGGAGTTATTAGTCGCCGCAAACACTACGGGAGGAGTAACGGGCAAAATGATTTCGCCACAATCTATTGCCGTTGCTTGCGCTGCAACGGGATTGGCAGGTAAAGAATCAGATCTTTTCCGCTTTACGCTAAAGCACAGTCTATTTTTCTGTACTTTCATTGGCGTGATCACAGTACTCCAAGCATACGTAGTCCCTTGGACATTAGTGTTTTTCACTAAATAAAGCGATATCTAAGATATATTAAAAGCCGAGTGATAAACCACTCGGCTTTTTAGATTGGAATGGATATAAAACTCACTCTGCGATGAAATTCGAATGGGTTCAATTAAGCAAAGTAGCAAGGCAGCTTTATTAATCCCAGTGAAGTCATACAATCAAAGTCTAGGTTGTCATTCTTGTCGTAGATAACTACTCGGTACATTGATGACAAATGCAACTTAAGCCAGCAACTTTGCCTTATCCTTACTAATACACCCTTTAGCACTAAAGAGTTAAAGTGCAATGGTTCCAGCTGCGGCCATTAGTCACTTGCAGTATCAATGAGCTCCATTCAGATAGAGATCTAAATACTGGCTCGATAGCGTTAATCAACACTGCAAGCTCCTAATCGTTTATCTCATGGTTAAACAATCACTTGATGATAGGTTTCCACATGGTATGACTCGACTAATTCGGGCATAACTTGGTGGAAATAGTGTTGAATCGCATCTTTAGCGCAGTGCTCATCAAAGGCGGCAATATCGACAAACTTTTCTACAAACGTCACGCGGCGTGGTTCATCACGGCTCACATTGAGTTCGTAACGAATACAACCCGCTTCGCGGCGCGTATCAGGAATAAGGCTCGCGAGCGCAGCTATTAGTGCTTCGGTTTTGCCCTCTTTAGCCAGAAAACTCGCCACGCAGGCAATTTGCTGTTGATTGATTCTATAGTCCGTTGAAGTCGACATCTCAGTTCCTTATTGGCTTAATGTTGAATGTTTATATGCCTAGCTTTTGTTGATCGCTTATGTTGATAATTGATGTAGATAACTCATATTGATAGCCGCTTATGCTGATTGATAGCGCATATCCAAATGGGGAATACCATCTTCTAAGTACATCTCAGAGCAGGCGACAAAGCCGAGTTTTTGATAGAAAGCTTTGAGGTAATCTTGGGCGCCAATTTGGATCCCCGCATCGGGCCAAGTCGTCAGTGCTGATTCAATGGCGTGCTGCATTAAAGGCATGGCTAGCCCTTTGCCTCGACCCGCTGGCGATACCACCACACGGCCGATACTCGCCTCAGGATAACTCAACCCCGGCGGCAAAATACGCGCGTAGGCAAGCAGTTCCCCGTCTGGCGATAAACCGATCAAATGCTGGGTTTCTGGATGCCTATCCTTATCGTCAAGCTCAGGATAAGCGCAGGCCTGCTCTACCACAAACACATCGACTCTTAGCTTCAATATGTCATATAGCCTATTGGCATTTAATTGATTAAATGTAAGATTTTGCCACTGCAAACGATATCCCTCTGCAAATCATCGAAAAAGAACTTTGAGTCTACCACAGCATAAAGACCATAAAAAAGCGCCTTAATCCGCGAGGACTAAGGCGCAAAGCTGTTGCGCAAACCAATAGATCTGGGGAAATCTATGGCGACAACAGGATAACGAAAAACGTTATTACTCAACCATGGCATCGTGGGCCACAGGCCCTGTCGGTTTACGGATCAGCAGCACAGCGAATACGGCGATGAGTAGCAGAGCGCCCATGATGTAAAACACATCGTTATAGGCCTGAATATAAGCTTGCTGACTCATGGTTTTGCCCAGCAAGGCTTTCGCCTGCGCGGCGGCGGTATAGGGATCTGAACCTCCCGCCTGCAACATACTTGCGCTTTGGGTTAAATAATCCTGTGCTTGCGTGCTCACTGCGGGTAAAGATTCCTTAATATGAGCCAAATGCCCGCGCGACAAAGTGTCAGTCAGGGTCGCCACCAGCGCGATACCAAAAGCACCACCTAAGTTACGCATCACGTTTAATACCGTCGATGCCGAGGCATTTTCATGGGGTTTTAAATGCATAGTCGCAAGCATACCAATAGGCACCAGAATAAAAGGCTGACCTAAGGCCCGCACGACTTGCGAAGCGATCATCTGCGGTCCGGCATAATCTGCGGTCATCTGGCTATTCATGTAATAGCTAATGGCGAACATTAAAAAGCCAAAAGCAGCGAGATAACGACTATCGAAGCGCTCCATCAATTTCGGCACTAAGGGTAAGACCAATAGCTGCGGAAATCCCATCCACATAATCACACCACCAATTTCTAACGGTGTGTAATCATGGACTTGTGATAGATAAAGCGGGATCAAATAAATAGCGCCGAATAGTGCCATGCCCAGTAAAAAATACGCCACGGTAGAGAGCACAAAATCACGCTTACCGAGCAGGCGCAAATTCACTAACGGTTCTTTACGCCTTAGCTGGATCCAAACAAACAACACCAGATTCACGACGGCAATAATGGCCAGATTACGAATGAGCTCCGAGCCAAACCAGTCCTTGCGGTTACCTTCTTCGAGCACCACTTCAAGGCAACCCATCCCTAGCGCCATAGTGACTATGCCCGCCAGATCGACATTCTTCAGCTTATCCCAAACGACCGACTGCTTCTCTAAACCGTAGGCCAACATGGCCATCACCAACAAACCCGGTGGCACATTGATATAAAACAGATAATGCCAGCTAAATTGCTCGGTCAGCCAACCGCCTAAGGTCGGGCCGATTGAAGGCGCAAAAGTCGCCGTCACGCCAAATAACGCCATGCCGACGGCACGTTTGTTATCGGGTAAAAACTCAAGAATAAGCCTAAAGGCCAGCGGAATTAGTGCACCACCAAAGAAACCCTGTAGCGCCCGAAAGGCGATCATGGCCTCTAAGTTCCACGCGATTGAGCAAAGCACAGAAGCAAAGATAAAAGCAGCCGTGGTCCATAACAGATAACGCCTGACCGACAATCCTGTGCTGAGCCAGCCAGAGAGCGGGATCGCGATCATCTCAGCAACCAGATACGCGGTTGAAATCCAGCTGCCTTCTTCGAGCGTTGCCCCAAGGCTGCCTTGAATCTCCTTCATCGATGCGTTGGTGATTTGAATATCGAGGATCGCCATAAAGGCGCCGATCAAACCACCAAATACCGCAATCCATGAACGGCGACTGCCACGCTCATAATCGGTAGGCTTTCTAGGTACACTGATGCCCTGCGCCTCCATATCGGCAGACGCAGTGATAGAGCCGGTTGCGCTCATACTAACGACCTGTATTTGCAGCGATTGCCGATGTTGATGACTCAGATGCCGTATCCACTTTTACGACTGCACTTAAGCCCGGTAGCATGTGTGCTTCTTCCTCAGTTAAATCTAAGCGAATACGCACGGGAATACGCTGCACGATTTTAGTGAAGTTACCTGTGGCGTTTTCCGCAGGCAGTAGACTGAATTTGGCTCCGGACGCCGGTGACAGACTATCGATAACACCTATAAAGGTTTTGTCGGGAAACGCATCGAGACTGACCTGCACCGACTGTCCTGGTTGCATATGTTGGATCTGGGTCTCTTTAAAGTTCGCCGTGATCCACACTGCCCCATCCGGAACCAAACTGTAGAGTGCTTGGCCGGGTTGCACATACTGCCCCACCATAGCGCCACGTTTACCAATCACCCCAGAAAAAGGTGCGGTCACGCGGGTATCATTTAATTGAATTTTCGCCAGTTCTAAAGTCGCATCGGCCTGCTCTACTACTGAACCCGCCTGATCTAATTGGGCATTAAAAACCGCTAACTCACGTTGCTTTGCCACTAACACGGCTTGAGCTTCATCGAGACGGGCGGCGGCAGAATCAAATCCGGCCTGTAGTTGGTCGACATCATCTTGGGAACTGTAATTGCTGACTTTAAGCTTTTTTGAACGGCTCAATTGTTGTTGTGCACGTATTTTATCGGCCTTTGCCGCCACCACGCCTGCGCTGGCTTGAGTGATTAAAGCCCGTTGCAACTCAACCTTAGCGGCTAAGGTTTGCAAGTCCGCCTTCGCACTCGCCTGTGAGGCTTCGGCTTGACTCACTTTGGCACTAAACTGGTTATCTTCCAGCTGAGCTAATAACTCACCCTTTTGCACATGCTGGTTATCGGTTACATCGCTTAACACAACGTAGCCAGGCACTTTAACGCTGATATGGGAAATATCGGCCTCAACATAAGCGTTATCCGTAGTTTCGATAAAACGTACCTGTGTCCACCAGTAATAACCGCCTCCCGCAACTGCAGCGAGTAACAGTGGAACGGCGATAATGAGTTTACTTTTGGACATGAATGACTCCTTGATTAGTGATATCTAGTGTACTACTGTCTCACTAAGTTTATTAGTCAGTAAAAAATCAACCCACTGTTTCACAGGTGTAACAATGATGGATCTCAATCGCGTGCAAATTTTCGCTCAAGTGGTCGAGCAAGGTAGCTTTACGGGTGCCGCCAAAGCCCTTGGGCTCACTAAGGCAACCGTCAGTCGCAAGATAGCCGAGCTCGAAGCCGATACTGGCACACAACTGCTGTTTCGCACCACCAGAGCCCTAAAACTCACCGAAGCAGGATCGAGTTATTACAACAGGATCAATAAGATCCTCAGCGATCTGCAGAGCGCCGAAAATCAGCTCACCGCCCAACAGCAATTGATTAAAGGCAATCTAAAAATTGTCTGCCCAATTGAATTAGGCCAATTGTTTTTAGGGCCAATTTTCGCGCAGTTTTTAACGCTTTATCCCGAAATCACCATAGAGGCTGAACTCACCAATCGAAAGGTTGATGTGATAGAAGAAGGCATCGATCTGTTATTTCAAATTGCCGATTCTGGCGACACTCGCTTACAAAGCTATGCCTTAGTCAACGCCCATAAATCGCTCATGGCAAGCCCAGCTTATTTAGCTGCCCATGGAACACCCAAGGTGCCACAGGACTTAGCCAAACATAAAGCGATTCGCTTGCAGTCGGCGCATATCGAAGGTGCGTGGAAATTATTCGATGGTAAAACTTGGATTGTCGCCGAGCCCAAGACTCAACTGACGGTAAACAATGTCACCCTCGCTCGCGAGGCCGCCATAGCGGGGCTTGGGATCACAGCAGTGCCATCCATCATAGCCCAAGTCGCATTAGAAAAAGGCGATTTAATCCCGCTACTAGATGACTATCCAATGGTGCAAACTAAGGTAGTGCTTAGCTATCCACAGCGGGCGTATCTACCGCGAAAATACCGCGTCTTTATCGAATTCATCTATAGCTCCCTATTTAAACGTTGGGGATCGCAAGTCTTAGAAGTCCCTGATTTTATCGGCCATGCCGATCTAGATGAATAAATCGAACACCCAAAACAGTAACAATTGTTACTTTGTAAAGTGAAAATCATTGCCTTGAGGATAAATCCTCTATGTCAGAATTGCCTTAATCCATAAGCCCCTATAAGCTTGGCAAGGTAACAGGCTGCAAAAGACCTTAGGTTTTCCTGATACAGTTTGCACAATAAAATTTAACATTTAATCTCAATTTTGGAGGAAACCTAATGAGCTTAATTAAAGAGTTCAAGGCTTTTGCGTCCCGTGGCAATGTGATCGACATGGCCGTTGGTATCATCATAGGTGCCGCATTCGGCAAAATCGTCTCGTCCTTCGTGGCCGATGTCATCATGCCACCAATTGGCATCATCCTAGGTGGTGTGAATTTTAGTGATTTGAGCATAGTGCTACAGGCAGCTCAAGGCGATGCGCCTTCTGTGGTCATTGCCTATGGCAAATTCATTCAAACTATTATCGACTTTACGATTATCGCCTTCGCCATTTTTATGGGTTTAAAAGCCATTAACACCCTAAAACGCAAGGAAGAAGATGCGCCTAAAGCGCCACCAGCACCGACCAAAGAAGAAGAGTTGCTGTCTGAAATCCGCGATCTATTGAAAGCTCAACAAGAAAAATAATCTCAAACTTAAGTGTCACGCATAAAAAACCCATCTCTAGAGATGGGTTTTGTTTTTACATCAGCGAGATAAGTGATTACTCAGCTTCAACATGCACAGTTTCACTGTAATCTTGCACTACTTCTGCCACCCGAATGCGATAAGAGTTAAACAAACAAGGCACTATACCCGTTTGCTCGGCAATGCTGTGGGCCATCTGATTACGCCATTGGGTGATAGAAGCTTGGTCCTCCCAGAACGACAGGCTCAGTACTTTGCCATCGTCGGTTAAGCTCTGAAAACGTTCGATCGAAATCAATCCCTTGCGGCCTTCTAAATATTGGCGCATTTCAGCCGCCACGTGCAGATACTCTTCCTTCCCTTCCTTTGTAGGGATGACTTCAAAAATTACCGCAATCATAATGTTCTCCAGAAATGAATGTCCTTAATGTCGACTCTAAGACTAGCCCATCTATCACTCTTTAGCTCACTGATTTTAAGCCTTTTAGTCTATGTGATAACCCTGCCTACAACGAAAGGCAATAACCCGAAACATAACAAGTTATTGCCCACGATAACGGCTTACTTGTGATTAACCGAGCTCATCAATGCGCTTATCGCCGCGATATAGCCAGTGATACAAGGTCGGCAAGACGAGTAAGGTCAGCGCCGTCGAGCTAAACAAGCCACCGATAATCACCACTGCCAAGGGCTTTTGGATCTCACTGCCGACACCCGATGATAATAAAATCGGGATCAAGCCTAAGGCCGAGGTCAGTGCCGTCATCAATACAGGGCGCAAACGCCCAACTGTGCCCTCATAAACACAATCATAGAGTGCTTCGCCGCTTTGCCTGCGCTGATTAATCGAATCCACCAGCACCACACCGTTGAGCACCGCCACCCCAAATAGAGTGATAAAGCCAATAGAGCTAGGCACAGATAAATAAGTGCCACTGACATACAGGGCCACTATGCCGCCAATCAAAGCTAAGGGCACGTTCGCCATGATGAGCAACACTTGCTTGAATGAACCAAAGGAGAAGTACAACAATAAGGCTATCAAGGCGATAGAAATCGGCACCACTAGCATCAACTTTTGCTGCGCCCGCTGCTGATTCTCATATTGGCCGCCAATGATCACTGTATATCCCGCAGGCAAATCCGCCTTTGGCACTAGAGCATAAATATCTTTTACAACCGAGCCCATATCGCGTCCCGCCACGTTGGCCTGCACCACAACACGGCGCTGCACATCGTCACGGCGAATATTCGGCGGCGCCATTTCCACTTCGACGCTGGCGACTTCCCCTAAACGCACTGTGGCGCCATTTGTGCCACTGAGCAATAAGTCTTTAATCGCATCCGGGCTTTGGCGAAACTCGGCCGCGAGTCGCACATTGATGTCGTATCTGGCATTGCCATCGATCACTTGTCCTGCACTCGCGCCGCCAATACCTTGGCTGACGAGGCTCATCACTTGATCGACACTGATGCCGTAACGCGCCAATAGCTCGCGTTTGGGCCGCACGACCAATTGTGCCTCGCCGCTCACTTGCTCAAGCGACACATCGACGGCACCGGGGATTTTCGCAACGAGATCGGTAAGCGCTTGGCCTTTCTGTGACAATACCGCTAAATCAGGGCCGAAGATTTTAATCGCTAGCTGGGCTTTTACCCCCGAAAGTAATTCATCTACCCGAGTCGCAATCGGCTGCGAAAAGGTCAACAAGAGTCCAGGGAACACACTGAGCTTTTCCTCCATCAAGCGTTGCAGTTCCAAGCGCGAGCTTGCCGACTGCCACTCTGCTATCGGTTTCAAGCCAATATAGACTTCTATATTACTCACAGGCTCGGGATCGCCGCCCAGTTCAGGCGCACCAATGCGGCTCAGGGCATATTCCACCTCGGGAAATGCTAGCAAAATAGCCTCAAGCTTAGGTGCGACTTGGAGCGAAGTGCCTAAACTCGCCGTTGGTGCCAGCGTCACCCTCAAGTTAATCGTGCCTTCCTCCAGTTCAGGCACAAATTCGGTACCCAGCCTTGGTAGCAATAATAGACTCAAGCCGAACATCACCAAAGCGCTGAGCATCACCACCTTTGGCCTAGCAAGCGTTGCCGTGAGTAGCTTGCGATAAACGGCATCCAGCGGTGCTAAAACCACACTTTGTTTGAGCACCACACCGCGCTTAAACAGATACACAGCAAGGGCTGGCACGGCAATCAGCGCCACCAGCAACGCCGACATCATTGCCAAAATAATACTGACCGCCATCGGCTGGAACAGCTTGCCTTCAACCCCTTCAAGGGCAAATAATGGCGCAAATACGACGATAATAATGGCGGTGGCGAAGAAGATTGGACTACATACCTCTTTCGCCGCGAGCATTATCCGAATAACCATATTCGATTCGCTGACATCATCACAGGCTTTAGCACCATCCTCCTCACTGTGATAGGGATCATCCTCACCATCGGCACGCGCCCTCGCCTCGGGTAAATGGCGGCGATCAGGTTGAGTTAAGTGTTTGAAAATATTCTCTACCATCACCACAGAGCCATCGACTAACATACCAATCGCCACAGCTAAACCGCCGAGCGACATCAGGTTTGCCGACAAGCCATAATAGGACATCACCATAAGTGCGAGCCCGATAGACACTGGAATCGACAGCAGCACCAGCAAGGTCGCGCGGATATTGACGAGGAACAACGCCAAGATCACCACGATAAACACAAAGGCCATTAGCAGCGCATCGCGCACTGTGGTCACAGCCTTATCGACCAGATCCGCTTGGTCGTAAAACACCTCAAAGGACACTCCATCGGGCAATGCCTGCTCAATAAGGCTCACCCGCGCACCAATATCGTCAATCGTCGCCTTAGTGTTTGCCCCCATGCGTTTGAGCACGACACCAGCCACCACTTCACCGAGATTTTGCACTTGGCCAGATTCATCGCGGCGCGTCATAGTCACTGCCCCGACACGGATCTCGCTGCCGAAATCCACCTGAGCGATATCGCCAATACGCACTGGCGTACCGCTGGCTTCGGTCAGAGGGATCTGCGCGATCGCCGCCAATCCCGCGTCTCCTGCGGGCAACATGCCATAGCCGCGCACCACAAGTTGCTCTTGGCCTTGGTCCATAAACCAACCGCCAGCGTTGCGGTTATTGCTCTCTAGCGCTTCGGTCACCTGCGCCATAGACAAGCCATAGGCACGCAGTTTATTCGGGTCGACCTGCACTTGGTATTGGCGCACATCGCCACCAAAAGACAAGACTTCAGTCACGCCGCCCACGGGCATCAATATCAACTTCACCAGATAATCATTTAAGCTACGCAGCTCGGCGGCATTAATGCCAGAGTTAGGTTCTGCACGCAGAATATACTGATAAATCTGCCCTAATCCCGAAGTATTCGGGCCGATTTCAGGCACTCCGACGCCGCTTGGGATCATCTCCCGCGCCGCCTGTAACTGTTCAAACACTTGCTGACGGGCGAAGTAAATATCTGTCCCCTCGGCAAATACCACAGTCACAATCGACAAACCAGTACGCGATAACGAGCGCACCTCAGTCACTGCTGGCAAGGCGTACATGGCCGATTCCACCGGATAACTGATAAGTTTTTCCACCTCTTCAGCGGCTAAGCCTTCGGCCGCAGTATTGATGGTCACTTGCACGTTAGTCACATCAGGAAAGGCATCGAGATTCAACTTAGGCAGCATGGCCACGCAGCCCACAATCACGGCGAGCAGAGCCAATACCACTAACAGCCGATTTTTAATCGCGGCTTCGATTAACTTTTGCAACATAGAAAATCTCCAAAATGAGGGCGCTCATATTAGTGGGCGTGAATATCGAAGCCTGCTTTCGCCTGCTCGGATGCCAAGAAGAACGCGCCAGCCACCACGACCTTGAGCTGTGCCTGCTGGGCTTTTTCAAGCTCAGGTCCACGCACTAGACTCAGGCCGCGCTGACGCTGCACCACTTCTACCTCAATGGACTCGAAGCCATCCTCATCTTGAATAAAAATCTGCCAGTCGCCATCGCCGCCACGGGTCAGCGCCGCATCGGGCAGCACTATGCCACTGCCGTTTGGATCGGTAGTAGAGCCAGCAAAGTAGAGTTCAGCAAATTGCCCCGCATGCAACACATGATCAGGATTGTGCATACTCACCAGCACTTGCTCGGTGCGCGTTACGCTGTCGAGTTCATGGGAGCGACCGATTATCTTACCTGCCAACGTCTTATCCCCTACTTGCACTAAGGCTGAACTGCCAACCTGGATATGCGTAGTTTGAGTTGGGGTTAACTGCGCCTCCACCCATAAATAGGATTCATCGGTCAGTTGCATTAAGGGCGTGCCCGCGCTAAACACTTGACCTAGCATGGCGATATCCTGCTGCACTCGGCCGTCAATTGGCGCTAAGAGTTGATAACTGCCTATGGCTTCTGGCGTCGATTCCAGTGCACGAATTTGCGCGGGCGTCATCTTAATTGCCTCTAAAATCGCCCGTTTAAGTTCGGCATCCACCTGCGCCTGCATCCGCCGACTGACGCTAACCGCACCTTCACTCATGCGTTTGACTCGACTCCATTCGGCAGCGGCATTAATGTAGTCCGCCTGTGCCTGCGCAACGGCTGCGCCACCCAAGGTAAGTAAAGGCTCACCTTTTTTCACTTCTTGTCCCGGCACCACATGGCGCGCCAACACACGCACATCGAGCTGCGGCGCAAGGGTCGCGGTTCGATCGCGATCCACCACTAAGGTCGCCGTCGCCCTAATATCGAGATTCAAATTGGCGAGGTTCAAGCTATTGCTCGACAAAGGTAACAAGCTAATCCCCGCCAAGGCTTGCTGCGCTTCGGTCAATTTCAACGCCTGTTCGCCGTGTTCATCCGTCGGCGACGTTTGCGTTACCGAATCGCCGCTTTCCTTAGCGACGGATGCGTGATCACCGCCAGCCAATACAGGCTGAGCGAGAAATGCCAGCGTGCTCAGCACGAATAATGCGAGCGCAATTTTTGATAGGTTAAACCGACGCTTTTCAAGCGTCGTTACAGCATCCAGTTGAAGGACATTTTCGTGTTGAGTATTTGAATTCATTATTGTGACCTCATGGGTTTACTGTGCGTGCGGTGGTATTAGATGTTATCGAAGGGACTGAGTTGAGCTTTTCGATAAAAGGCATAAGCTGGCCGCTTTCGCCCATCCAAGTTAACCAACTTTGATAGATAGCCGTTTCTAGGTTTAAGCCCACCAAATAACTGGCGGCTAACTGACGACGGCTCTGTAAGTACTCGCTAGTACTCACATCCCCCGCCTGCCATTGTTGGCTTAAGGATTTAGCGGCTTTAGCACCTGACACTTGCACTAACTCACGCCAGTCTTGGTAACGTTCAAGTAAACGCGGTAACGCATAGAGGAATTGTTTCTGCTTAGCGGTAAGCACTCGCTCACGGGCAAGATAGCCTTGCTCCGCGATAGCGATGCCCTTATCGGCCACTGCCTGTAACTCACTGTAGTTATTGCGAACTTGTAGAGGAATCGACACGCCGACACCGAGCTTATTGTCCGTGCCTTCCTTTTCAGCGCCTAGGCTAATAGTCGGGTCAGCCGAAGCTTCCGCTTTGACTTGCATGACATTAACTCTGGCGAGCAGCACTTGCTGATAAGCACTCGCCAGTGCTGGCAAGGCTGATGTAGAGGTGCCCAACTCGGCCGCTGGCGCTTGCTTAGCCTGAGTCACAAAGAAATGGATCTCTTTGATAAACTCACTAAAAGCGAAATTATTATCCCCAAGTAATTCAATTACTTTGCCATCGGCCACTAAGGCCACCTGCTCGGCTAAGGCGTAGTCGGCAGTATTAGAGGCGACTTCGAGTTGTATCAATTGCAGCTCGACGTTAGACAAATCCCCCGCCGCCAATCGCTGCTCAGCAATATTGAGCTGCGCCTTGGTAAACCTTAATTGCTGCTCGGCAAAGGTCAGCGCCTTACGGCTTTGCGCCTGTTCTGCCAAGGCCAGTAAGCGTTCGGCCAACATTTGGCTACGCTCTAACCCTATGTCTGCTAAAAGGATTTGCGCTTCAAGCTCGGCACGCTGTGTCGCCACGCCGCGCTTGTCACCCCAATCGAGGGTTTGACTCAGCCCTAAGCTATAAGCATCTGTATCAGCATTTTGATAATTAAGCCCAAGTTCTGGGTTATACACAGCGCGATCTGCCGCCTGAATGGCCAGTTTGGCTTGTTGCTGCCTTACTAGTTGCACCTGAACTTCAGGTAACTGATTGAACTGTGTAAGTAACTCAGGCAACCATTGGCCAAAGTTGACATGTGCCGTGTCGGTTTCTTTGGCGGGTAAACCCAGTGATTGCGCCTTAAATGCCTCAACTTCAGAGGCATTTATTTCAGGGGCATTAGCCTCAGAGGCTTTGGTTTCAAGGACCTTGACTTCAAGGACGTTGACTTCAAGAGAATCATTTTCTGCCGCGAGGGCAAAGGCTACCAATCCGGCGGCCAATACTAATCCGCAGCTAAACAAGCCCGATCTAAACAGACAAACTAAAGTACGGGCGAGAATCGTTTTTTTCATCGCAAATCCTAACAATATCGAATGTGGATCGGCTGACTTTTGCGCCCAAAGCGAAACGGCTAGATGTGAGCTTCATTTACATAGCTCAATGCAAAGCAATCATATCGTTCTGGGCATGGCAAATAAGCGCCGATCGAATCATCCCGCCAAGCAATACAGTAACGGCTAAAAAGCCAATGACGGCTCCAACAGTTAACGCTGCGAGCATCAGTTCAAGCGTATCTTTTGGGGGATGAACATAACGGACTTATCACGCGGCAAAATAGAATGAGATCCAATCAGATGAATCAATCGTCCTAGGCCGAGAAATAAGCCGAATATTGGAGAATTAAGCGATAGGAGGGCGGTATTTAGGTAAATTTTCAGGCGGGAAATAGGATACATCGGTAGGCAGATAGACGCTTTCTAACGCCTGTACAGGCTGACTCACTGCCTGAGATAACAGCGCCACATGACCGCCATGGCATTGACAGTCGAGGCATAGGTCAAAATCTTGTATTTCAGTGGTTTTCACTAAGTGGGAATGAAATCCGTTGCTTTGGTTCTCACCCGCGTGATTACTGGTGACACCCGTGGAGTCCGCAAAGCCTAAGGCTTGCTCGCTTGGGCAAACGCAATCGACACATTGGGCCAAAGTGGTCACTTGGGCACTAAATTGCAGATGGGGATGATTCTCAGCTTCTTCCGCACCATTGCCCGCATGTAACTGATGCGCACCCAAATTCGCGCCGGCAAATTGCAGCACGATAATGGCTATCAGTAGGGTTACCATTCGAGTAAAAAATGGCTTAGCGGTAGAATTCAAATATCACCTATAGCAAATAACGGATAACCGAACATCTGACCCGTATGATAAACATAAGTTCACAGCTCGCAAGCAAAGTCTTTCAAGCTGTGATCTCTAAAGGCTAACGCTGACTTAAACACTCAGTGCTTATTTAAACACACAGCACTTATTTAAATACACAGTGCTTATTTAAAATACACAGTGCTTAGCGTAATCAGCGGCTTCGTTAGCAGTCCAATCGCCAGACGGCTTATTTTTCATCTGTTTACACCAAGCATCACTGCCCACTTCTGGCGCGCAGGCACTCAGTCCAGCGGTAAATGCCAAGACTAACGCAATCGCACTGACCTTAGAAACTGTCAGCGAAGAAACAGAGCCCGATTTCAATAATGACATACTTAATTCCTTGTAAATATGGCCTAAATTAGACCATTAAATATTCGAACGCTTAGTGATCCAAGCAATCGCTTTGGCTTTCTGTTCGAGTGGAAACCAAGCCACTTCGCCCTGCATAAAAGGCCCGAGTAAGCGCACCGCATTTCCTACCCAATCAGGGCCGCCCACAAATACTAAGGCTTCAAAATTCGGTAACTGGACTTCACCACTACCAGTCAGCGACTCAAATTCCCAGCCTTCGAGTAACACATCCGCCTCAATATACAGGCAAACTTGGCCCCAATCCTTACGATAACTCTTAATCGCTGGCTGTAAACGGGTCCGATAATCGGTGGAGGATAGTCGGCCACTGGCAAAAAGACTGATAACACCCTTAGCAATATCGGGGATTTGGCATAACATAGAGGCACTCCGAATCGAGAACACTTTTGCAGGCAATGGCTTTAGCCAATGCAGCGGCAAAGAATGCGCCCGATGATAACAAATCTATTGGAAAGCCATAAGTCATTATTGATGGCTTCTCAATCCATGCTGAAAAATGCCTAAGTTTGCCATGATAAAAATCTCAAACCGTGTGGAACTTCAGGAAAATGAAATCGAGTGGCAATTTATCCGTTCGAGTGGTGCAGGCGGCCAGCACTTAAATAAAGTGTCCACCGCTGCGCAGCTGATTTTCGATATTAAAAGCTCATCATTACCCGAGTTTTACCAAGAACGCTTGCTCAACAAGGCGGATCACCGCATCACTAAAAGCGGCAAAATCATCATCAAATGTCAAGCGAGTCGCAGCCAAGATGCCAACCGCCAAACAGCCTTGGAGCAATTTATCGCCTTGATTGCCAGTGTCGGTGAAGTGCAGAAAAAACGCATCCCCACCCGCGCCACTAAAGGCAGCCAAACTCGGCGATTAGAAACCAAGAAACAAAAAGGTGCCACTAAGGCCATGCGTCAACAGAAGAGTGACTATTAACTTAGGTGACAGTTAACTTAGATGACAATTAACTCAACTGACAGTCAACTTAGGCAATTGCTAACTCGGTACCAGAGAAATAACCGCAATTGAACCCAGCCAACAATGGCACAGGATTTCAAAGGTATAATCGGCTCGCACATGATCAGCTCGCACACAATTGACTAACGGATAATGCAAAATCGATTTGAACAGGTTAAGTTAATGGCCTATGTAGAAAACTGAAATAAATTTATTCCAACTTTAATCCCAGCATAAATCCCAAGGCATGCCGTAAAGGAAAGCGCAATGAGTCACAAAATTTTGCTCGTCAATGGCCCCAATCTCAACCTCTTAGGCCGCCGCGAGCCCAGCGTTTATGGTCATCAAACCTTAGCCGACATAGTGGCGGAGTTAAATCAGCAGGCAAAGTTGGCGGGAGTTGAGCTCGAACATATTCAGTCCAACGCCGAATTTGAGCTAATCAATGCGATTCATGCAACCGATGCCCAGATGATTATTATCAATCCCGCCGCCTTTACCCATACCAGCGTCGCCCTGCGTGATGCCCTGCTTGGCGTGGCAATTCCGTTCTTTGAAGTGCATTTATCCAATGTGCACGCCCGTGAAGCCTTTCGCCACCATTCCTATTTTTCCGATAAGGCGATAGGCGTGATTTGCGGTTTCGGTTCACAAGGTTATGAGTTTGCACTGGCGGCAGCCATTAAGCGGCTCAACCAGCAACAGTAATCCCATTCAATAGCGTGCTTTGCAAGGGCAGATAAATGGCAATGGATCTTCGTAAAATTAAAAAACTCATTGAGTTAGTACAAGAATCTGACATAGCAGAACTGGCGATCACAGAAGGTGAAGAATCAATTCGCATCACCCGCTACAGCCCTATGCCAGCCAATATGCAGTCATCGCAAACGCCAGCCATAGCACGAGTAGCGCCTTTGAGTGAACAGGCAAAGCAAACAAGCCATTCGCAAACAGGCATTACGCCAAGTACAGAAGGTTTTGTACAAGTCTCACCTATGGTCGGCACTTTTTACGCGGCGGCAGAACTCGATGATGTGCCGCTGGTTAAAGTCGGTCAACGTGTGAGCCAAGGTGAAGTTGTCTGCATTATCGAAGCGATGAGAATGATGAATCCCATCCAAGCCGAGCGCGATGGCGTGATCAGCGCTATTTGGGCCAAAGACGGCAATGAAGTGGCATTCGATCAGCCGCTATTTACCTTAATCTAACCGCTCGCCTTCCCATGAATTGAAGCGCACTTGAGTTTAAGATGCGGTTTTCAAGCCAAGACAGCATTAACCGAGGTCACTATGATATTAATTACCGGCGCCAGCAGTGGTTTAGGCGCGGCACTCGCATCGCTCTACGCCAAAGAGAACGAAGCACTGACACTCACAGGCCGCCATGCCGAGCGTCTACAAACCGTCGCCAATGCATTAACGCCCTTCTCCAACAAAACGATCGCCGCGATCACCGCCGATCTCGCCAGTGAATCGAGTCTCGAAGCCCTGTTCGATGGCCTAACGCAAGCCCCTAAAACCGTGATCCACTGTGCGGGCAGCGGCTACTTTGGTGCGATTGAAACCCAAACCGCCAGCGATATCCAGAGCCTGCTCAATAACAATGTCACCTCGACGATTCTGTTAGTGCGGGAATTAGTGAAACGCTATAAAGATCAAGCAGTCACTGTGGTTGTGGTCATGTCCACCGCAGCACTGGCCGCCAAGGCGGGAGAATCCACTTACTGCGCGGCAAAATGGGCGGTGCGGGGATTTATCGAGTCGGTGCGATTAGAGCTTAAACAAAGCCCAATGAAGTTGATTGCCGTGTATCCCGGCGGCATGGACACAGGCTTTTGGCCCAGTAGCGGTAAGGCTTTAGATACCTCAAGCTTTATGTCCGCCGATGAAGCGGCAGGCATGCTCAAACAAGCCTTAGTTGCCACAGAGCATGGTTATATCGCCGATATCACCATACAAAGGGGCTAAATGTGCGGATTCGAGACGCAGAATATGACCACTGCGTCTCTTCCTTAGCACTCGCTAGTCGGCGCAGTTCGCTGTATTTAGGGTAACGACGCGACGGCTTTCTCTGTGGGTCAGCCACCACATCAACAGTCCTCCCAATGACAACAAAGACGCCGCATAACCTGTCGCGGCAATGCCTTGTCCAGACAGGATCACTAAACTGCCCACCCAAGGGCCAATAGCATTGGCAAGATTAAAGGCGCATTGCACTAAAGCGCCTGTCATGGCTTGCCCATCGGGTGCCACATCCATCAATCTGGCTTGCACAATAGTGGCAAGCCCTAACCCACAACCGACAAAAAATACCACGGGCATCAGCGCCCAGTAATGTCCGGTCAAACTCGGGTAAATCGCTAATACCACAGTGCTTAACACTAACGACCAAAACGCCGCCGCTAAGGCCGACTTATCCGCCGCCCAACCACACACTAAGGTCCCCAATGTTGCGCCAATACCAAATACTGCCATCATGATTGGGATCTTAAACGGCTCGACTTGTGTCACTTGGATTAAGGTTTCAGCCAGATAGGTATACACGCAGAAGATACCGCCAAAGCCAATGGCGGCGATGCCGAGCGTCAGCCAGACCTCACGATTTTTAAGGGTTTGTAGCTCTTTTTTGGGACTCGCATCAGCGGGCACGGCTTGATTAGGTGCTAAAAAATACACCATTATCGCGGTAATGGTCGCCAGAATCGCCACTATGCCAATGCCCGAGCGCCAGCCCACAGTTTGCCCCATCCAAGTCGCAAACGGCACACCGATAATCGTCGCCAGCGTAAGGCCAATAATCACCCGCGATACGGCGCGGGCCTTCATTTCTGGTGGCACTAAAGAGGCGGCGAGCAACATAGCCACGCCGAAATAAGCGCCGTGGGGCAAGCCGCTGAGAAAACGAAAAAAGATTAACCAATTCAATGATGGCGCTAACGCACTTAAGCCATTGGCCACCGCCATTAACGCGGCTAAGGCAATCAAGAGTGTTCGCCGTCTGACCCTAACGGCTAGCACCATGATAATTGGCGAACCGACCACAACCCCCAGCGCATAGGCACTAATGGCATAACTCACATGGGCAACCTCTACCCCTAAATCACTCGCGATATAAGGCACTAAGGTCATGGAAGCAAATTCTGTGGTGCCTAAAGCGAATGTTCCGAGTGCTAAGGCAAGTAACACCCATAATGTACTGGCGCCCTTATGCTGGTTTTGGGCAGCCTGATTTCTAACAGTATTCAAACCTCTTCTCCGCTATGCTATAAAACGACAACTAGCTAATACCAATCGAATCAAATATCTGTTCATTCAGCGGGAGTTCAACGCGCTTTAGACAAGGCGAAGGCTTGAAGGCATAGTGGTGCTCTGTCGAAAGCCTTAAACGCAGTATAAAGCGCGTTGAAACCCGCCCTTCGGGAGCCACACAGGCATCCCACTCCCGTGTTGCATTGACTTAAAAGGGAATACCATTTCTGCGTCAATGCGCCTTGGATTGAGATACCTGTGAGGCTCTGAACTGATTAGATATTTAATGTGATTGGTATAACTCACTAATAAAAAGATAATAAAAGATGATAAAAGATGATAAATAAATTGGAGCCTACTAAGGGGCTCCAATTTCTCAGTCATTTACGTAATGTAAATCTATCTGACTAACTGTTCTTGATAGGTTTGACTGTTCCAGTCGTAGGCGTAAAGCGTGCCTTGCCACTCGTAAAGTGTACGACCATCCTGCTGTACAACCCTAGCATTGCTCGGCAAGCTAGACACACTGTGCGGTGCGCGTGGGCGCGGAGTTGCAGCTGTTTTGCCTGCGGCATTACTAGTTTGCGACACCAGTTGCCCAGTCGATTGTCCGGCCATATTTACAGGCATACTCGACACCATACGGCCTTCACTCGCAGAATACTGCATACTGGTTGTTACCCGTACAGGTGCAGAAATGGCCACAGGTTCATCGTCGTAGCGCATAGGAATCGACAAACCTATGCCCGAATAGGGCGAGTTCCAGTAATTTCGAGCGTAAGCGTCACGCGACGTATTCCAACCCCAATCATTGTTCCAATGGGTGTTCACACCATAACCGACATTCCAACCCGATCCCCACCCCGTAGCGAGCCCTAAACCCAGTCCTAAACCCCAAGGGTAATAAGGTCGATAATAGGGACGATAATGGCGATTATCTTTACGCACATGGCGGTTGTCGTAATAATTGTCATGACGATTATTGTAATGACTATCGCCACGACTGTAGCTATCACGATGACCGTGGCGTTCGTCTTGATCCGAATAGCCTCTATTTCCGGCCACCGCCACAGTCGGCACACTGAGCGCCCCCAAAAGTGAGATCCCCACGGCAAGCGATAAAACCAAGCACTTTAGCGACCGCTTATGCGCGCCATGTGATTGACTTTGAACACACTTTTCTTGAGCAAACCATACAGGAATATTCATATAAACCTCGAAATAAAGGGCGTAAGCGAGATCTATCGCGACTTACTGGTAACCATTTTACGCTTCCTAAGCTTGAAGATCACTGAATTGGTTAACCCTAAAACAGAAAAATGCTATAGTGCGCGCCACACGGATTTTCACCGCAGAGGCTATTTCCACATGAGTTTTAAGGATTTACGCAGCTTTATTGATCACTTAGAAGCCAATGGCGAACTCAAACGCATTAGCTACCCAGTTGATCCTCATTTAGAAATGACAGAGATCGCCGATCGCGTATTACGCGCTCAAGGCCCTGCGCTATTATTTGAAAATCCCAAAAATCATCACATGCCCGTGTTGGTAAACCTGTTTGGTACGCCAAAACGTGTGGCAATGGCACTCGGCAAAGACGACCCATTAGCCCTGCGCGAAGTGGGCGAGCTGTTAGCCTTTTTAAAGGAACCCGAGCCACCTCGGGGTTTTAAAGACGCGATAGCTAAGATCCCTATGTTCAAGCAAGCCTTGAATATGCCGCCAAAGACAGTGCGTAATCCGCCTTGCCAACAAATCATCAAAACCGGCGATGAGGTCGATTTAACTAAATTGCCTATTCAGCATTGCTGGCCGGGCGATGTCGCGCCACTGGTGACCTGGGGCTTAACCATCACCAAAGGCCCGCGCAAGAGTCGTCAGAATTTAGGCATTTATCGCCAACAATTACTGGGTAAAAACAAGCTGATCATGCGCTGGTTGTCCCACCGTGGCGGCGCGTTAGATTTTGCTGATTTTAAACAACAATTCCCCGGTGAGCGTTATCCGGTTGTGGTCGCACTCGGCGCCGATCCTGTGACCATTTTAGGTGCCGTCACCCCAGTCCCCGACTCCATGAGCGAATACGCTTTTGCCGGTTTACTACGCGGTGAACGTACCGAAGTCTGTAAGGCATTAAGCTGTGACTTAGAAGTGCCCGCCACCAGTGAAATCATCCTCGAAGGCTATATCGATCCTGAGGAACTGGCGGAAGAAGGCCCCTACGGCGATCACACGGGTTACTACAACGAAACCGATAAGTTTCCAGTATTTACCGTTACTCACATCACTCAGCGTAAAGATGCCATCTACCACAGCACTTACACTGGCCGTCCACCGGATGAGCCTGCCATGCTGGGGGTCGCATTAAACGAAGTGTTTGTGCCGATTTTGCGTAAGCAATATCCTGAGATCGTTGATTTTTATCTGCCACCTGAGGGCTGTTCGTACCGCATGGCAGTGATCTCCATTCGCAAACAATATCCGGGACATGCCAAACGAGTGATGATGGGCGCTTGGTCTTTCCTGCGCCAATTTATGTACACTAAGTTTATTGTCATAGTGGATGAAGATGTGAACTGCCGTGACTGGCAGGATGTGATCTGGGCGATCACCACCCGTATGGACCCTAAACGCGATACCGTGATGATCGAAAACACCCCGATCGACTACCTCGATTTTGCTTCACCCGTTGCGGGCTTAGGCTCAAAAATGGGACTCGATGCCACCAATAAGTGGGAAGGTGAAACCAACCGCGAATGGGGCACGCCAATCGTGATGGATCCAAAAGTAAAACAAAAGATCGACTCAATCTGGGATGAGTTAGGCATAGACGACAGCCCAACCCTATAATTCAGCTTAAGCCATTACTCAAGTATCGGCTTTAGCCAAGAGAATAGGCCAATAACAGGCCTCTAAAGCGACACCTAGACACATACTGTTGAAGAAAGGTGCAAAGGAAGTTTGATGAAAACCATACGTTGTAAGATAGAGAAAGTTAACCCATTTAACGATGCCGTATATCAAGTATTGTTAAGGCCTGAAACCGCCTTCGATTTCCAAGCGGGGCAATACTTATGTGTTGTCATGGGTGAAAAAGATAAACGCCCCTTCTCTATCGCATCAGCGCCAAACGCCGAGCTGATCGAATTACACATTGGCGCCGCTGTAAGTGAAAGCTACCCAATGCAAGTGGTCGAGCGCCTGAAAGCCTGCGCTATTGACGGCAGCACTATCGACATCGAAGCCCCAGGCGGCGAAGCCCACCTGCGTCACGAAAGCATTCGTCCTCGCCTGTTAATCGCCGGCGGCACAGGTTTCTCTTACATTAAAAGTATCATTGAGCACCAAATCGCCCTCGGCCAACAAGTTGAAACTATGCTGTATTGGGGTTGTCGCACCCAAGATGCCATGTATTTTGAAACCATCGCCCGCGAGTGGCACGACGCTCACCCTTGGTTACACTTCGTGCCAGTTATCGAAGAAGCTCCCGCTAATTGGCAAGGCAAAACCGCTAATCTGTTAGCGCAAATCAAACAAGATTTTGTCAGCTTAAATGGCTACGACATCTATATCGCTGGCCGTTTCGACATGGTGGGTGCAGCACGGGAAATCTTCCGCGAGATTGGTGTAGAAGAAGCACATCTCTACGGTGATGCGTTCGCGTTTATCAAATAACGCGATAATTTGTATGCTTGGCTGGCTAACGTTTGCCAGCATAGGCTTAAATAATAAACCCCAGTTTTTACTGGGGTTTTGTTTTTACATTACGCCGTATTTCACTTATTGGTGTGTTCTAAAGATCTAGAAATTTTCAAGTCAGCGAATAATGTAATTATTAAGCACTGTCATTCCAGTGACTCGCCGTAAATATATCCCTATAGGCTCGACGGCGGCATCCATGCCGCCAACGGTCACTTACATGCCAGTGCTTAATCTCCCTAAACTCCTCAGAAACCTGAAAGTCTTTTTTACTGCCATGATTGCTGAAAGTTTAACAATGGGCGGGTCATCAAATTACTAACAGATAGTAAAGATATAAACTACATCTGCTGTGAATCTCTTCACAGCCCACATACCCTATAGTTTAGATTAATCTGGCTTTCAATCATCACGACTTCAACCTCAGGAGAAGAACACTCGTGACAGAAGAAGCTAAATGCCAGCTCACCACTTATCAGTCCGCTCTTATCGGTCTAGTGACTATAAGACTAAGATCATCTTGCCAATGTAATCCCGGTGCTTTCATAAACCCGGCATCCTCATCACGGAGAATCACATAGCCAGAAGTTGACTACGCGCCATTAAGATTAGGTGTATCTATTCTTTTATCTCTTTCAGTGTAAAAAGAACTAACGGAATATTTTTACAGAATACTTCGGAAATTTTCTAGTGATATTAATGATATATAAGATAAGAATGCCAACTCTTATAGTTCAACTTTTTAGGTCTGTATGCCAAAATCAATTTTATCACCCATTATTCCCATAGCTTCCACTCAATCAATATTTGGCACTGTAGGGAAAAGCGAAAATGATTTTTCCAAAAATGTAAAAAGTGTTCGGAATATCCCAAATGTAGCAGCACAAATATCACCAAGGGTCTTCAATCATAATGGCATAGCGATAAGCCAAACAGGTCATGCTAAACAATTAGTTATTTTGACTCACGGCGGATGGAAAGAGCTTGAGAATAAGTCAACCGCCTTTCGCCGCCAGGTCGGTGATGGATGGACACATGTACCCACTGGATTACGTATAGATTTCTATACTGAGGATAAAAACTTCACTAAAGGGCCGAGTGTACTTTCAGAAGTGAATAAACGACCAAATGATGCGCTTAAAGGATTAGAGCCCCATCTAGGGCTCAGTGAAAGCGATTTAGTTCTCTTAGCGAATAGTCGAAATAAGTCGGTTGAGAGTATTCGAGATGACATGCTGAACTTGGCGACTTATAAGAAAGATGGCGTCACTGAGGGCGGGAGAGTGAAAGATTATGCCTTATACCATCATGAAAATACTCATGCCTTAATACAGCAACATCAAAATGGAAAATATAGTCCAGATGTTGATATTGCATTGGTCACGGATAAAAAGCATAAACGACATCTCTCTGATATTTTTGAAGCGATCAAAAAATCTGGAGCAGAATATCAGGTTATTCACTTTGGAGCTTGTAGGGTTGAACGAAGTGGTTCTGCAGTGCCTGAGTTAGCATAATCTCAGCAGTCAGAATCGCAACGGATTTGACCAGTAGACTATTTGAGACCTAGCAACACCTTTAGACACCTTGCTAAGTGAGTTAAATCACTTAGCAAGGTGAATCATGGCGACATAGAAAATCGCTGAATTTAGAGTCGAAGCACTGAGGCGTGTGGATAAGATCGCTGTTGCCGCTCAGCTCACCGTTAGACAATTGTCACTCACCCCATACCCGACCAATGAGGACTGCTCGTCCTATCAAAAACGTCCATGTTAAATAGCCAGCTCGATATCCATATCTCGCGCTCAAAGCGGCCGTAGGCCTTCGCCCTTGGATTCTCCAAGACGAACAACTTCCATATCTAACTGCCAGTTCGTCATATATGGACCCATCCGGTTTGCAAGACATTCGATATCAATTTTGAGAAGAGTTCATTGCACCCATATATTCGGCCTGTTATTGAGGTATGCCTCTGGCCCTGATGGATATCTGCTTCTACTGTCCTTATCATCCTTGCGGCTTCATTATGAGCCTATGGCGAGCTAAGGTTTTTAGTAGATCAGTCTGACTGTCTCATCATCAATTCAAGTGTCTTAGCAACTTGCTGGTTGGTTAATTATTAACGT
>NZ_JAKKRO010000037.1:0-46442 GCF_025654235.1 Shewanella sp. SM32
TTGCCCTTGGCATCGTTTAACTTCCCTATAGACACTAGAGCGATGACAATCAATGCATTTAGCTATGTGTGCTATCGAAAAGCCCTGTTCTAACAGTACGGAAATCTGGTATCGTCTTGCTTCGGTCAATTGTTGATAATTCATGGTGATACTCTTTTACTTTGGCGAGATAAAGCGTACCACTTTTCAGCAGTTGGCTTCTTCTACACCTCGATTAGAGTGTCGCAGTTATTATCTGAATTCTGGTGTGAGTACTAATTAAGTTAAGTCACTTTTAGACTCTATTACTTTTAAACTAAGCTACTTAAAACATGAACAAAATAAAACTATTAATTACTGTCTATGGTACAAATGGTGTTTGGGTGAAGCTTAATACTCTGCCAGTGCCTGGGTTATACACTATTCCCTTAGCACCTACCGTTGTTAAATCGGGAGCAGGAGTGGGTACACCATTCGTTTGATTTAGCACCAGTGAAGCCACTTGGTGATAAACACATAAATCTAAACCTGCGACGACTGCACCAGTAATTGAGTTAGCACTGCCGCCTGCGGCGTTAATAACACGAGCGGTATAACGTTGATTACGTGCATCTTGGTTAAATAATACGTTACGTGGAGCACTCTGCAACACAGTGTTAAACACTTCTTGGCAACTGGCATTTGTCATAGCTGTCGCACTGGTTACTGAAGTTCCCGTTGGATAGCCAAAACGTGTATCGACATTTACTGTGTTACCGTCGAGGATAACGCTGCTATTTTGACGCCCATCGACTTCCCATTGAGAACGCACAAAGCTGACTGCAGTCGATAAACCACCCGCAACACCGTCAACACTGGCATCTTCAGCATCATCGGTGACATTTAAGAATCGTGGGATCGCAGTTGCGGCGAGTAAACCCAAAATCACAATCACAATCACAAGTTCGATTAATGAGAACCCTGTTTGCTTAGTTTTCATATATATGTCCCCAGACCTCAGAAATTTTATTCTAACAGTTAAATCAATTTTAAAAAGCCATTGAGTTAACAATATTTTACGGAGCAGTCAAAAAAATGACCCTGCCAGAGTTCAGTTGATAGCCTAAACTATCGCCATTTTTAGACCGATAGTGGCAGCTATTATCCTTAGCCAAATAATCCGCCTCAAGACCTAAATTATCAGTTTCAGCGCCCATTAACTCTTGCCACAAATATTGGCAGCCTTGATCATTTAAGTGCTTAGGTTGTGGCCATCCTAAATCATTGATATCGACAACACTCGACTCAGTTTCTGGGGAGGGATTATCAAATATCTCCCAGTTCAACTGCAATTGCGCCGGCTTACCCAAAGACAACCACTGGGAACGCACCATCACCAGCACATTTAAAAAACGAGCGTGTTCCACTTCCAATCCACGAGCCGCTATTTGTGGTAGCGTAAAAAAGTACTTAGCTCCGATCACCGCCATGATAACCAATACAATTCCAATGGCGATCATACGTCCATAGATACGTAATAGATCGCTTTCAGCCTTTTGCTGAGTCTGCATTTAACCTCAGTCCCACGTATAAGATAGGAAATAAATATTATCCATATCGCTTACTTGCCGCCTTTGACCACATTGAGCATATCCCACATTGGCAGATATATCCCCAAGGCCAACACTAAGACAATCACGGCCACAAAACCGATCAAAATTGGCTCCAATTTCGCGGTAAGATTCTTTAAATCATAGTCTACTTCGCCCTCATAGAAATCTGCCGCATCATTGAGTAATTGATCGATTTGCCCCGTTTCTTCGCCCACAGCCACCATTTGCAGCACTAGTGGCGTAAATAACTTGCTCTGATTCGATACCCTCAGCATAGAGTCGCCAGACTCTATGCCACGGCGCATACCGACTATCTTGTCGTGCATATAGGCATTATCTACCGCGTCGGCCACTAAACTTAAGGCCTGCGTCATAGGTACGCCCGCACTGAGCATCATAGAGAAACTGCGACAATAACGGGCTAACGTCGAACGCTCAATAATCGACCCTACGGCGGGAATGTGTAACTTCCACTTATCCCACTGCTTCTCGCCTTTTTCCGTATGGTGCCAGTAACGAATGCCAATGATAGTACCAATCAGCGCCACCAACATCAGCGCCCAATAATTCACGAATAGATTTGATGTACCAATCAACACTTTTGTCGCCCACGGCAAGTCGGCGCCAAAGCGAGAAAACATCTCGGCAAACTTAGGGATCACCATGATATTGAGGATCACCATAGCGAGCGCAATCGCAATCAATACAAACATGGGATAACGCATGGCCGATTTAATTCGTCGCCGCGTCTCTTGCTCACGCTCGATATAACCTGAAAGTTGAATGAAGGCATCTTCTAACTTACCCGTGTTCTCCCCCACGTGCACCATAGAAACAAACAAAGAATCAAACACATCGGGATGTTGATTCATGGATGATGACAAGGGGCGCCCTGCGGTGAGCTGCTCAGAAATATCATTAAGCGCATCTTTCATTCGCTGGGAATGCGCCGTTTCAGATAAGCCTGCTATTGCCCGCAAAATAGGAATGCCAGAACGGGTCAAGGAGTACATTTGTCGAGTAAAAATCTGTAATTCTTCTAACGCGACTTTGCCACCAAATAACTTAGTCAGTGAGAACGACTTAGCCACTTTGGCGACTTTGACTTCAAGGGGAATAATGCCACGCGCCAATAGCATGTCAGCAGCGGCACTTTCCGACGCGGCATCCAATTGTCCCGTAACGGATTGACCTTGACCACTGCGTCCACGGTATTGATAAATTGGCATAATTACGCCTCAACGCCTTGTTGGCTAATAATATCCTTCGACAAAGGTATCTGAGATTCACTTACGTCTTCCACCAACTTAGCAACCTCTTCAATCGTCGTCATGCCTTCGCTCAGATATTGCAAAGCTGACTCAGCGAGTGGGGTGAAGTTAGGGCTCTGCAACGCGGCTCTGGCAAAATCCTGCGGATTACCAGTACGCATAGCATCGATCATCTTTTCATCTAGCTCGAGGATTTCAAAAATACCGATCCGCCCGCGATAACCACTGCCATTACAACTCTGGCAACCCGTGCCAATCCTAAAATTCGCATGGGTAAAATCTTTGCGGCTCACACTTCTCAGCCAGGCTTTTTCCTGCGGTGTCGGTTGATACTCTACCCCACAGTTATGGCAGACACGGCGCACTAAACGCTGGGCAATAATCACCCTTAAGGCACTAGCAACTAAATAACTCGCAGCGCCCATATCGAGTAAACGCAGCGCACTGGTGACCGCATCGTTGGTATGCAAGGTCGATAGCACAAAGTGACCCGTTAATGCGCCCCTAAGACCAATCTCCACGGTTTCTTGGTCACGCATTTCCCCCACCATGATGATATCGGGGTCTTGACGTAAGGTAGTGCGTAATACATTTGAAAAGTTTAAGCCAATCTTATGGTTAACTTGTACTTGGTTGATCCGCGGCAATTGATATTCGACCGGATCTTCGACCGTGATGATCTTACGGTCGGCGGTATTAAGCTCGCTCAAAATACCGTACAAGGTGGTCGTTTTGCCGCTACCCGTTGGACCTGTGACCAGTAGCATGCCGTGGGGACGTTTAATCTGTTTACGAATACGCGCCAAAATAGCAGGCGGCATACCGGTTTCGTTTAAGGTCAATAAACCCGCCGATTGATCGAGCAAACGCATCACCACAGATTCGCCGTGGTAAATCGGCATAGTCGACATACGCACATCGATATGATGACCTTTGATTTCCATATGGAAACGACCATCCTGCGGCAAACGTTTCTCGGAAATATCGAGACCCGCCATCAACTTAAGTCGTAATACTAAAGCCGCGGCAATATTAACTTCATTCAGAATCGTTTCATGTAGCTGACCATCGATACGCTGGCGAATACGTAAGGCTTTATCACCGGGTTCGATATGGATATCCGAGGCGCGCATTTGCACCGCATCTTCAAAAATCGACTGCAGCAACTTAACCACTGTGGTTTCATTGTCACTGTCGCCCGACGTGAGGCTGGCTAAATCGAACATCTCATCGGCGGCGTATTCTTCTTCGAGTTTACCGGCAATCTGAGCAATTTGGTCTGTACGGCGATATAAGTTATCAAACGCTTGCAGCAGTTGCTGCTCGGGCGCTACCGCTAACTTCAAACGCTTAGGTGCGATAAGCATTTCGAGGTGATCGAGCGCCTGCAAATCCGCGGGGTCGCTCATTGCAACCAATACGCTATCGCCCCGGTCTTCAACCGCTAAAGCGCGGAAACGTCGTGCTTGCACCTCAGGAATAAGATGCACCACTTCCGCAGGGATAGGCATTTTACTGATATCCAGCAAAGGCACATTCAATTGTTGCGACAAGAACTGCAGTAACTGATGTTCGGTAATCGATTGCAGATCAATGAGGGTTCGGCCCAGTTTTTTGCCCGTATTGCGCTGCTCTGCCAACGCCTGTTGCAACTGCGCTTCAGTAATAATGGTTTCCTGAACTAACAGATCGCCCAAACGCATTTTTAATCTGGGTTTCATTGGCTATCTCCTAGCTGAGTCAAACGTTGTTCGATAAAGGCACTCGCCTGCGCCGATAAGCCTCTATGGCCTAAAGCCGTCCGATAGGCTTGGCGTGCTTGGGGAAATTGCTGCTGCGAATCGAGCGCATAGGCCAGCCCCATCCACCATTTAGCCTGTTGAGGTTCTTGTTGTAATAATTGTCTATAGGCTTGTTCTGACAACGAAAACTGTCCTAACTTTTGCGCCAAATCCGATTGTGCCATCCACTTTTGTCTCGCCAGTGGATGCGTGTCAGGTATGTTGGCTAACGTCACTAATGCGAGATCAGCCTGACCAGAGGCTTGCTGAACCCGAGCAAGCAATAAGGCAAAGTCTAACTGCTGTGGGAATAACAGCATGCCTTGCAGTAACACTTCACTGGCTTTGGCTAATTGACCTTGCCCATAATGCAGCGCAGCTAACTGCTTGCGCGCTTCATGCATACTGGGATCAAAGCCTAATGTTTGCTCATAATAACTAATGGCATCTTTGAGTTTGCCATCCCTTTCAGCCTCACTCGCTAATGTGAACCGCTTCTGCGCCAGCTGCTTTGGGGTCAACTTCACCTCAGTAATCGCCATTTGCCCTTGCTGTTGGGGCGTGAGTCGATTAGTGCCTGCATCAGCTTTAACTTCTTGTACTTTAAGCTCATTGCTCGCGTTAAGTTCATTATCGGCGGCAACACTGGCACGTTCTGACATCATTAATGCAGAGGGTGCGGCAGCAGTGACCTCGGCGCTTCGCACACTCGATGTCACACGATTTGACTGTGAATGGCTTGGCTCGCTTACCGTATCGACTAGGTCATCTGCGAGTGCTGAGCTCTCATCTTGTTGCCGTTGTGACTCTTGCTCAACCTCGTTTTCTGATTCAAATTCTTGCGGCTGATTAAGTACAACGTCGTCGACACTGGGTTCAAGCTCTTCATTCTTAGTCGTAAACTCCTGCATAGTCGCAACTTTAAGCGGTTCTTCGACGACTTCGACGCTTACTGGAGACTGCACAGGCTCGATTTGAGTCTGAGTAGATTCATTTTGCCCATTTGTTTGAGCCGAAATAATCGCTTCAGCAGGCTTTGCCATGAAAAGTTGCCAGCCATAAACCAGAGCGCCACCGAATAGCAATGACACACCACAGAGCAGCAGCCCGTTAAACGGAGCCCGCCTGCGAGCTAAATATTGCACCTGTGGCTGAGCCACGTTGCTGAGCTCATGCCCCTGCTGACGCTTGTCGAGATCCTGCAGCATCTTGTTGATCACGCTCATACAACACCCCTGAAAAAGTGTTGTAATCCCAAACCGAAAGCCACTGTCATCAAAGTGAAAAAAGGCAACCATTTCCACGATAATAATCGGCGAACACTTGCATCTTCGGTGTCTTGAATTGCGGCTTTAATGTGGGAGGTTTGCACACGAGTAGCGCCTTCGCCGAAACTCAATAACAAGGCTTTATGGGCAAGAATATTGATCAATCTGGGGATCCCTCGGGACGCATAAGCTATCTGACGTGTTTCCCGTGATGTAAAGAGTGGTTCGCCCGCACGCCCAGCGATAGCTAATCGGTGGCGAATATAAGCGTCGGTTTCATCCCATGTTAGTGGGCGAAGGTTGTAGCTAAAAGTAATCCGCTGTCTTAATTGCCTAAATTCTTGGCGTTTAAGCCTGTCATCGAGCTCGGGTTGCCCAAATAACACTACCTGTAATAATTTGCGTGTCTCGGTTTCCAGATTAGTGAATAACCGCAGCGCCTCAAGACTGTCGTCAGGCAATGCCTGCGCTTCATCGAGTACCAATACGATGGCGTGCCCGTGGGCGCTCAAGGCTAAAAGCTGCTGTTGAATAAGTCCAGTGAGTTGCTGCTGGTCGATATTGCTGGTGTATTTAAGGCCCAACTCACTCGCTACCGCCCAGCGTAATTCAGCTGGAGTGAGATAAGGATTAGGCAAATATGCGCAATGAAACTGACTCGGCAATTCGTTGATAAGCTTGCGGCAAATCAACGTTTTACCTGTCCCCACTTCCCCTGTCACCTTGATAAAGCCTTCGCCCGTTTGCAGCGCGGTTTGCAACACTTGCAAGGCTTCCACGTGTGGCGACAGGCCGAAAAAAAATCCGGTATTCGGTGTCAGTGAAAATGGAGGTTGGCTTAGGCCAAAATGCTTCTGATACATAGAAGCTTACTTTGTCTCCGGATACCAACGATCTAATAAGGTCTTAGAACGTTGTAGCTCAGTTTTCCAGGTATCAACACCAACTACCGTAGGTTTTAACAGAATAATAAGCTCGGTTTTCTTCTTCTGCTTACTACGGTTTTTAAACAATTCACCGAGGAAAGGAATATCACCCAACAAAGGCACTTGCGATACCACTTCAATGTTTTCACTCTTCATCAAGCCACCGATGATGACTACGTCACCGGAGGCGGCGCGGATGACAGTATCAGACTCACGAATTTCACTCTGCGCTAACGGTAGCTCCAACGAAGCGTCACTCACTTTGATGTCTTTAGTCTGCTCTTTCACATCGATAACGGATGGATGCACGTGCAATAACACATTACCGTCACTATCAATTTGCGGCGTAACGTCTAAGGCAATGCCCGAGAAAAATGGCGTAAGCTCGACTTGTGGAGTGGTCACAGGCGTTGTACCCGCAACTGTGGTCGATGAAACGTCGGTGACAAAGTACTCATCAGTACCGACTTTGATCACCGCTTTTTGGTTATTCGATGCAGTCACCCTTGGGCTAGACAATACATCCACATCGCCTTGGGTATCTAACAGATTGATCATGGTCGTAAAGTCAGAACCTTTAATACTCAGCGAGGTCACACCACCAATCGCCGAGGTGATTTTATCGTTTAAACCAGGGCCCGCTGATGTTCCAAAATTCACATTCGTATTGCCAACATGTCCCAGAACATTATCCCATTGGATACCTTGCTGATAACCATCGGATAAGGTGACTTCGAGGATCTTCGCTTCTAAAATCACTTGGCGCTGCAAATGACTTTCTGCGGAATTTAAGAAAGTACGCACTTGACGTAATTCACTAGGAAAAGCACGAATGGTCACTAAACCCGCCTGCGGCGTAACAACAACCTGACGACCGCCACCTGTTTCGCCGATTATCGAGGATAATGTCTCTTTCAAGTCCCCCCAAAAATCTGTCTTAGTACGCGAACGGATAAAAGTACCGTTGCTACTATCGCTACCGCTATTACTGCTCGAGTTATTGCCATTACTGCTGTTCGAATTATTGTTATTATTCGAGCCGCTATTGTTTGAATTGTTATTGTTCGAATTACTATTGGAATTATTGCTATCCGAAATCCGTCCTGAACTCACTGACGTCACAGATAAGCCATCGCGTTCCATATAGAGATAGTTCAGCGGAAACGTCTCGGTACGCATCCCAGCAGGAAACACTCTTAGGATGCGCCCTTCGCGACTCACTTCGTAGCCGTAGATATCTTCAACCACTTGAATTGCTTCAGTTAACGTCACACCTTTAAGGGATAATGAGATCGTACCTTGCACGTCAGGATGTACGGCGACACTCAGTGGTGTACCTTGAACTAAGCTTGGAAAAAATACTTTAGCATCAACATCGTGGGCTGATACATCGAAACGACGCTCAGTTTCCAATGTGGGGGTCAAACCTGATAGCAATGCGCCTGAATTCAATTCCCGCTGAACCGCGTCCGGCATAGTCGCAGGCGGTGGCGTCGTTGATGCCGTTGCCGTCGCCATTGAGGCCGCTAATTCCGCCTTACTCGCCTCCGGCTGTGGCCTATTTGTGGTCTGACACGCCACAAGGCAAAGTGAGAGCAGAGGTGTAAAGTATTTAATCGCTTTCATCTGAGGTGTATTCCCTATCTCTCTGTTATTGCTTGAAACAATGTCAATTTCCGTCCATCGGACAGCGATACATAAGTGGGGGTAATTTTAACGATACTCAGCCCCTGAACGCTGTCGCCAACAGACAATATCTTGTTATTTATCACAGCATAAGCCGTGTTTCCTGAGCTTACTATGCTGTTAAGTACAAGCGCCTGATCCTGCGTTTGACTCGCATTACTCTGCACAGCAAAGCCTTTACCGGGCAAAGTCGGATCGCGCAGCGATTCAGCAGACACCATAGTGCTACTAACCAATAACAACACACTGATAATATAAGACTTATTTAGAAACACTGATAAAGTCCTTATTAATACTCAAGGTATAAAGTTCAATCTCAACGGTCGCTTTTGGATATTCCGCAACTTTATAGTCGAGACGCTTCCAATAAAGTTTATCTGGCATGGCCTCAACGGCTTCCACAAAGCGCAACACAGAAAAATAATCACCCTCTAGACTCAAACGAATACCATGACTATATAGATTGAGTTTTTTCTCTTCACCCACAGGTAATAAAGGGATGGGCGCTATCGACATAAACTTAATTAATTTAATCCCTTGCACTTGTCCTAGTAAATTACCCAGCAACTGCGGCATATAGTCTGCCGGCACCATATCCACCATCTGCTCATCGAGCTGGGCATCTAGGGCTTGATTCTGTTGCTGCAACAGCACTAAACGCTGTTGGTAATCTTGATTGGGATCTAACGCTAAACGTTGCTGATACAAGTCAATCTGCTGAGCCGAAATCGCGTTTTCCTGCTCTAAGGCTTTTAGCTGTTGTGAAACAGCCACATGGGTTTTCCACAGGGACTCTAAAGGTAAATAACTCAGCATGCCGACCACGGCTAGAATGGCGACTGAGATCAACACTCGCTCACGGCGACTTAGCGCATCAAACTGTTGTCCTAATTGGGCTAACTTTTGCTTCATTGCGCGGCTTCCTCCTTGTTATCGCTTTTCAAGGTAAAGGCCAAAGGTTTATCTTCACCGCGATCCATGCTCATCGACGAGAAAGCTTGCCCCTTTAAAGTCTGCGTAGTTTTGAGTTTGCCAATCCACTGCGGAATGCTTTGAGGATGGTCGGCAAAACCTTCGAACATAAAATCTTGCTCATTAATAACGATATGACTAAGCCAAACACTCGCATCCGACACGATGGCTAAATCTTTAAGAACTGGCGCAAACCCACGACTGGTTAAAGAAGTCCTAAGACTCAATTCTCCCATGAGTAATTGCTTAAGCTCTAACTGTTGTGCCGCTAAATCGACTCGCGCAACAAGATCGGCATCGGGTTTACGCGCAGCAATTTGTGCTTCTAATGCCTGTTTTTGGGTATCGAATTGCTGCTTTTGTTGGGCAGCCAACTGCTGGGCCTGTTGTAACTCACTGACTTGCCAGTAGCTATAACCACCTAAAACCGCAAATAAGATCGCAAAAACCAAGGCGTAAGCACTTAAACGCGCAAAGGTTAATCTTTGCTTCGGGGGTAATAATGAAGGAGTGTAAAGATTGACTCGGTATTTAATCACTCAGTACCTCGATAAAATTCAGCAAAGGCTAATCCCGCCATTCGCGCGCCAACACAGCTTTTATCAATGACATTCACAGCTTGATTGAAGTTTGCCGAGACTAACTTAGCTAAAGCATCCACGGCACCATCGGCGAGGAGTTCGATAGAAGATACCGGAGCCTGTCTCAATTGACTTTCAAAATAATCCATAGAACGCTGAATTTCTAAGCTTAAATTGTCTGCCATGCCATAACTTAACTCATCCGCTTGAGTCTTATCCAATTGAGTAAATCCGCGCACGCGACGCTGCATATACAGCTGACCTTGCTTAACCACAGTCAGTAGCAATTCTTGACCGGGATTATGGCTTACTACCAGACGCGCTTGGTTGTCATCATTAAATAGGTTAGTTACGGCTAACTCTTCGATACTAATACCGAAAAGTTGTAAATCTTGTTCATGAATGGCCTGCACCATGCTCACTAACTTAGCTTTATCCACCACCACAACATTGATTTTATTACTCGGAATGGGTGACTCAAAGTAATCCAAATGGATTTGCGGTACAGGTAGCGTGACCATGTCTTTAATTGACCACAGCAAAGCTTGGGATAACTCGACAGTATCGACATTCGGTTTATCGGTCAGCAGTAATTGATAAAGGCCGGAAGCCAAAATCAGCTGTAACTGTGCATTAGGAAAGGATTTAGCCACAGCAGCAAACGCCAATGACCAGTGCTCATCTTTCAGCTCAAAGGGTAACCACTGCTCAGCATTTTCTTTTTGGGCAGGTGCGTAAACCCATAATTTATCGGCGCAGACATAGACACCAAGGCTAGTCGGTTCTGTTCTCTTCTGCCAAAAGGCTAATCGACCTATAAGACTTTTTTCCATAAAGATGCCTATAACCAACTGAATTTAAAAGCTTGAGTAGTCTCTTTCGCACAAACTTCCTGTCACTCCACTCTCCAGTGCTCCTTGACCTATGACCTGCTCGATACAGAATAAAAACCGCAAACGTCATATTTTTGGCACTGGCTAGTTTAGCCGCAAACGCTCGTATTTTATAGATAAATACGTGAATAATAGGATCTATTTGTCTCTAAGACGATATTAATCACCCAAACACTGAACTTCCCTTACTTAGCCTCTATGGGTTCACTGAAATACATTCCCTGCGCTGCGCCAACACCGAGGATTTGCAGTGTCTGCCACTCTTCAAAGACTTCTACCCCTTCGGCGCAGACTTGTACTTCCGTTCGATATAAACCGCCAATCAAACTGCGGATAAATAATTGGTTTTCTGGTCGTAAATGAATATGACGCACGATGGATCTGTGTAACTTAATTAAATCAAAATGGCATTCGCGAATGTAATAAGTACCGACAACCTGCTGACCCACATGATCGACGCATAATCTCGCGCCCATTTTACGGATCATATCTAATTTAGGCTGCAACTTTTCTTGATGTTGAATAACGATATCTTCAGACACTTCGAAAATCAGTCGCGTGGTGAGATGGCGATATTCTAATAGCGTCGTTTTTAGCCATTGAGTGAAGGCTCGGCTCATTAGCGAATCCAAACTCAGATTAATACTGTATATCTGCGGCGCTGATTTCTTAACTGTTTGAGCATTCGATTCGCCGTCTGCTAATTCATTCGACAATAATAACAATACCCGCTCAATAATTTGCCGTTCAACCTGTGGCATTAAGCCACATTTATTCGCCATTGGAATAAACAGTGTGGCACGGATTAACGCCCCCTGATTATCCCGAGCCCGCGTAAATATCTCTTTATGGTGTTCATTACCATCTGAATCAATTATCGGCTGGCTAAAGGGGAAGAATCGCCTTTGCACTAACGCATTTTCTAAAAAACTACGCCAACGCACTGAGCCTTTGGCAAATTCTTCATCAATCGCGCCTTTGTCATACATAAACCAATTACTATTACCCTGTAATTGTGCCGCCCTTAAAGCCATATCGGCTTCTTCAATTAACTGAGCCGCATTATCGCCTGCGGTAAAATAAGCGCATCCGAGGTGGAAAAAGTTATCGCGATTCTCAACATCAGGCAAAGGCTGGCTTAGACATATCTTGAGTAATTTGCTGGCAAATTGATCCGCTTCAATTAAGGAGATTTGCGGCACGACTATGGCAAATTGATTATGGGAGCGACGGGCAAAAATACTATTAGCTTGAGTTTGCAGCAATTGACTTATCGCATTAACTGTCGAGTTTAATAGCTCTTTCGTCACGGCTTCACCTTGGGATTGCTGCAATAAATCCAGATCATCCATTTCTAATAAATAGATTACCCCGTGGGCAAGCATAGCCTGATTATGACTAAGGGCGTCGAGACGATTATTCAAAAAGAGTCGGTTACCAATGCGAGTTTCCGCATCGAGAAAGGTATTAGAACGGATGAATTTGTCGAAACGCCCCCGCTCCTTTTGGGCGTCTTGTAACTCTTCTAACAACTTAGTCAAAGCACGGTTAATCAGCCTTGGTTTACCATTTCCGGGGGTAGCGAGTGCTTGCTCATGCTTACCTTGCAGAATCAATCGACTGCGTAAGGCTAATTCTTCAATGCCATCGAGCTGCTGTGAAAACCATAAATAACCAAAACGCACTAAGGCAGCCACGGCTAAGATACCGACCAACAAAATCAGAATTTCATACCAACTGAAAGTGTAATGTTCAAAGGGCTGAGTCAAGGTTAACTGCATACGCAAGCCAGATGTCGGCTCTAGCACATGGTCATACACCATGGCATTTTGCGTAGTCAGATTGCCTTCATAGGCAAATAATACTTCATCTTTCAAGGTCAACCGAAAATTAACGGCATTGTAAGCAAGCAGCATGGGCGGTAGCCAGGCCTCTAGCTCCCAATCAGGTTGGTGTTGGAACTGATCCACTAACATAGTTTCGAGTTCAGCGACTTTTTGCTGCTGAAATTTATAGGTCAGTTGCACGAAACTCATCATAGCGCTCAGCAAAAATACGAAGGCGATAGCGGCTAATGACATTAACCAAAAGCTGGTTAATTTTGTAGTTAACATTCGGGTGAATTTCATCTATCCGCTATCCTGCAGGATTATTATAATTATTTGTGCGATTTTAACAGAAGTTCAACAAAAGTTGTCCGTTGATTATTCAGTAGCATAACCTAAAAGGCAACTAAGACGCTGTGACTTTAATGTCCACTTAAAAACAAAAAAGAGGCTAATTAGCCTCTTTTTAATGTTTTTACCACTTTTAGCCTAGTCGGCGTATTTAGGTAAAGTGGTGATAGCAGCCACACCAGAGTCGATAGCCGCTTGTGCAACCGCACGGGCGACATTTGGCAATAAACGTGGGTCCATAGGTTTTGGCAGCACGTATTCAGGGCCAAAACTCAACGACGTCACATTAGGATAAGCCTTCAATACACTCGCAGGCACAGGCTCTTTCGCCAGTGCAGCAATTGCATGAACTGCCGCAATTTTCATCTCATCATTAATGCAAGACGCACGCACATCCAATGCACCACGGAAAATAAACGGGAAACACAATACGTTATTCACTTGGTTTGGATAGTCGCTACGACCCGTACCCATGATCAAATCACTACGCGTTGCATGAGCAAGTGCAGGTTTGATTTCAGGATCTGGGTTAGAACATGCAAAAATCACTGGCTTATCGGCCATCAGCGCGACTTCTTCTGCACCAATGACGTCAGGACCTGATAGACCTAAAAATACGTCTGCACCTTTAATAACATCAAGAAGCGTGCGTTTTTCGGTATCATTCGCAAAGAGTGCTTTATATTCATTAAGATCTGTACGACCAGAATGAATAACACCCTTAGTGTCTAGCATGTAAATGTTGGCGCGATTCGCACCGCATTTTACCAGCATAGTCATACAAGCGATGGCAGCAGCACCCGCGCCCATACACACAAAAGTCGCGTCGCTTATCAACTTTCCTTGAATTTCCAGCGCATTGATCATACCCGCCGCAGTCACGATTGCGGTGCCGTGTTGATCGTCATGGAATACTGGCACTTTACAACGAGCAATCAATTCACGTTCGATAACAAAGCATTCGGGCGCTTTAATATCTTCAAGATTGATACCACCAAAAGTGTCAGCAATCGCAGCAACAGTATTGATAAATTCCTCAGGCGTATTATGCGTAATCTCAATATCTGTCGAATCGATATTCGCAAAATGCTTGAACAATAATGCTTTACCTTCCATTACCGGTTTAGAAGCCAAAGGGCCCAAATTGCCTAAACCTAAGATAGCCGTACCATTGGTAATCACGGCAACCGTATTACCTTTATTGGTATAACGATACGCATTGTCAGGATCTGCAGCGATTTCGCGTACTGGCTCAGCCACACCAGGGCTATAAGCTAGGGCGAGATCGTGACTCGTTTCGGCGGGTTTGGTAAGGCAAACTGCGGTTTTGCCTGGTATGGGAAATTCATGATAATCGAGTGCTTGTTGACGAATATCTGACATTTTAAAATCCTGAAATGCGACATTTATAATTTATGAGAGTAAGACCTACCAACACACATCTAGTCTCACCAAAGGGTGATGTTAATAGTCTGGCTGGTCGGGGTAAGATACGCCAATAAGGGGAATTTATAAATAAGAGATTCATAAATTTCACTTTAGCCGCCAAATAGACCCTCTAAGCTTAGTTTTATAAACTTATCTCCTATAATAAAGCTGCATTTCTTAATATGTTTTGTAGGAAACAAACATATATTTTGTAGTTACTGCGCTAGTTGTAGCGACTTAATCTCAAAAATGTTGGTTAAATTACAATATATGGCGGCTAGCATATTTATCTTATAGTTAATTGCTATAAATAAGTCGAATTATACACTTGAACTCTCAATACAGAATAAGTTGACTATTTATTGAGTGAAGTCGTACCAGCTAGATATGTAGAATAAGCGGAATAAAGAAAATCGACGAATAACAAAAAGCAAAAAGGCGCCATAGGCGCCTTTTCTAGAAACATTGCAATCGCAATTATTTCTTTGCAAGCACTGCGAAGCGCTTGTTGAATTTGTCGATACGACCGCCGGTATCAACAACTTTTTGTGTACCAGTGTAGAATGGGTGACAAGCACCACATACGTCTAAATGCAGATCTTTACCAGCAGTAGAGTTTACTTTGATAACGTTACCACAAGTACAGTTTGCAGTGATGATAGCGTATGTTGGGTGGATACCTGGTTTCATTGGGGTTACCTCAAAAGTGTAAGGCCATGTCGCTCTTCCAACCCGTAGTCGGACACCACATGCATGTTAATAACAATATGTTTAGGGCGCAGAATGGTACAGCATACCTACAAGGGATACAAGTAGATTATCTGAGCGTTTGCCGGTTAATCTGTGTCTATTTTGACTTTAGTTAAGCGGCTTATTTTCCCGCTTCTTTAGCCTCAAATACCGCCCGCGCCTCTTTAGCATCAGAATGCTGATCCAAAATCATTTTCGAAGGACAAGATAGCACCGCATTGCTCTTGAGTGCATTGATTCTATTCTTCGAGAAAGCCACAGGATTTGCCTCGTAAATCGCCAACATAGCGCCATATACACTCACATCCCAATCCTTGGCATATCGATTGGCGATACGCCACAACGTCTCGCCAGCAAGATACGTTAACTGGCAATGTTCGGGCGTCTGTGAGGCCGTTTCAGCAATATTCTGTTTTTGCTCATTATTTGCCGTTTTCACTATTTCTAGAACCACAGTTTCAGTTGCAGCGTTTTCAACAGCCCCTTTTTCAACAGCAATCGTCTCAGAGGTTTTAGCGAAGGCGTTTATCTCAGTAGCAGACGTATTTTGTTTATTCGCGGCTTCAGGAAATTTAAAGCCAGTCACCACTTCTACCGTTGGTACTTTGGATTGGGTATTTGCAGCAGTAGCAACAGTCACTGCGGGCGTTACCTCTACAAGTGGCTTTAATTCTGCCACCACTGTTACAGGCTTAATGCCCACTTTATCCGCACTTTTTGGGGCGCCCGCTGTGGTGGTATTTTTAGTGTCCGGAACCGCTTTTGTCGTTAACGTGGCAGAGGCAGGTTTAGCCGCGCCGAATAAATTAATACTTTTGACGTCATACCATCGGTCAAGGCGATACTCTCTCACTAAGAGTTTAGCGCTGCTATCCTTCACATCTTCAACGCCAGTGAGTAAAACTAAAAAGCGATTAATCTCCTCAACCATTAACCTTTCTTCGCCGCTAGCTTGCTGCACGACAAACTCTAAGCGCGACATATCTTGATTGTCTGCGATCACATTCACCCTGAGTTTAGGGTAAGCGCCTAATTCAAACATCCGGCTATTAATACTCACATGGGAGACTTGTGCCATGCAAGGTGCGCTGCACACCAAAGCAAGTAGACCTAATGATTTCACTATATTAGCCATTTATTTACTCTCAACTATCCTTGGTAAACCATCATTAGGGCTAGCCCTAGCCAGCCGCGCTGAGTACACTAAACCACATTCTTGTCTAAGACTTGCCTGCATATGTCATTGTTTGTCGAAGTTGCGTTACCTGTGCCTATGCGGCAAACCTTTAGCTACCGCGTACCCGAATCCTATCCTAGTACACCGCAAATAGGTGTGCGCGTTAAAGTTCCCTTCGGTCGTCAACAATTGATCGGGTTAGTCACTGGTATCACTGAGTCTTGCAGCTTAGCCCCAAAGCAAATTAAGTCTGTGCTCGAGTTTATCGACGATAAACCTTTACTGCCTGAATCACTTTATAAATTAACTCTTTGGGCTGCGAGATACTATTTTTGCAGCCAAGGGCAGATGCTAACCCAAGCATTACCTGTGGCCCTGCGTAAAGGGCTCGATGCCGCGCCACAAAAGATTCAATTCTGGCAATTAACTGAAATAGGCCAAAATATTGCGCCCGAAGCGGTTAAACGCGCACCCGCACAGAAAAAACTACTCGAGTTACTCAAAACCGCCAGCTTAACCCAAGAAGAGGTTATCAGCTTAGACATCAGTAAAGCGGCGCTTAAAGCCCTAGAGGATAAAGGCTGGGTGGCACGCCATGAAAAAATTGCCGAGCTTAACCTCGACTGGCGCACCACACTCGAAATGGACGAAACGCCACATAAACTCAATAAAGAACAAGCCGTCGCCGTTGCCACTTTAAATCTGCAACAAGGATATCACTGTACTTTATTAGAAGGCATTACCGGTTCGGGTAAAACGGAAGTCTATCTTGCTGTACTCGAAGAAATCCTCAAGCAAGGCAAACAAGCGTTAATTTTAGTGCCTGAAATCGGCTTAACACCTCAGACAATCAATCGCTTTAAGCGCCGTTTCAAAGTCAATGTTGCCATTTTGCATTCAGGGTTAACTGACAATCAGAGACTCGAAGCATGGCGCCAAGCCCGCTGTGGTCAGGCTGCAATCATTATTGGCACGCGTTCAGCCTTGTTCACACCTATGGCGTATCCCGGCATCATCATACTCGATGAAGAACACGACAGTAGCTTCAAACAACAGGAAGGCGTTGGTTATCATGCCCGCGACTTGGCAGTCATGCGTGGCCATTTAGAAGCGATTCCGGTGATTTTGGGCACAGCGACGCCCTCACTCGAAAGTCTACAAAATGCCTTAAGCGGCCGTTACCATCATTTACAACTGGGTGAACGCGCAGGTGCAGCTAAAAAAGTGCGCCAAGGCATTATCGATATTAAAAATATGCCGCTGAAAGCCGGTATGTCAGTGCCGTTACTGAACGAAATCCGCTTGCATTTAGACGCAGGCAACCAAGTCTTGTTGTTTCTCAATCGCCGCGGCTTCGCACCAGCCCTGCTTTGCCACGAGTGTGGGCACTTACACGAATGCGACCGCTGCGACGCGTTTTTCACAGTACATCAATCCCTTGGCGAAATTTGCTGTCACCATTGTGGCAATCAATACGCTATCCCCAAGCAGTGTCACAAATGTGGCAGCACTATGTTGATGGGCCAAGGCATAGGCACAGAACAGCTCGCAGAAGCGCTGCAACAAGAGTTTCCGAAACATCCAGTAGTACGCATCGACCGTGATACGACCCGCCTAAAAGGCTCATTAGAAACCCACTTAAATGCGATTCATAAGGGGGAATATAAAATCCTCGTCGGAACGCAAATGCTGGCTAAAGGCCATCACTTCCCTGATGTCACACTTGTTGGGTTACTCGATGTCGATGGCGCCTTATTTAGCGCCGACTTCCGCGCGCCCGAGCGTTTTGGGCAACTCTATACCCAAGTTGCAGGGCGCGCAGGGCGCGCCAGTAAACCCGGCACGGTATTATTGCAAACTCACCAGAGCGACAATCCCATTTTGCGGGATTTGCTGCACCGCGGTTATGGCGAGTTTGCTCGCAGCCAGCTCAAAGAGCGTCAACAGGCACTGCTGCCGCCAGCATGGCATATGGTATTGGTGCGTGCCGAAGCGCATTTAGCCAGTGATGCCGATAACTTTCTCAACGCCTTCGCCGCGCTCTTGCCCCAAGATAAAGAATTTGAGGTGATTGGCCCTATGCCTGCACCCTTAGATAAAAAAGCTGGCAAGTTCCGCCGCCAACTCTTATTCCAAGCTAAAAACCGCAATCGCTTGCAGCAAGAGTTTGAACGTATTCATCCGCTTGTAGAGCAACTTATCGAAGCTAAACGCTGCCGATGGAGCTTAGACAGAGATCCACAGGATCTCCTCTGAGTCGAGTATTTGATAAGTATTTAAGCGCCATTTGATAAAAAATCATCGGGAAGATAGCAATTGTTAACCACAAACGGCTAAAATATGCGGTTATTCCCTGTATTCACTCTTAAAGTTAGTGCCGATTAGAACCCATGAAATCACATATCCAATCATTACTTGAACAAACTCTAGAATCCTTTAAACAACAAGGTATTGTGCCTGCTGACTTTGAAGCACGCATTCAGGTAGATCGAACCAAGGATAAGAGTCATGGCGACTTGGCAACCAACTTAGCCATGATGCTAACCAAGGTCGCAGGCAAGAATCCACGCGAATTAGCCCAACTGATCATAGATACCTTACCGGCTTCGGCTTTTGTGGCTAAGGTTGAAATTGCAGGACCAGGCTTTATCAACTTTTTCATCAACGACAGCGCCTTAGCAGATCAACTGCAAAATGCCGTCAACGATGAGCATTTAGGCATTAAGTTACCGACACCACAAACCGTTGTTGTCGATTACTCTTCACCCAACCTCGCCAAAGAAATGCATGTAGGCCATCTACGTTCAACCATCATTGGTGACAGTGTTGTGCGTGCGTTAGAATTTTTAGGCCACAAGGTTATTCGTCAAAACCATGTGGGCGACTGGGGCACACAATTTGGTATGTTGCTGGCCTATATGGAAGAGCTGCGCGCCAAAAATGGTGAAGAAGCTCAACTTGAACTGTCTGATTTAGAAAACTTTTATCGTGCCGCTAAACTGCGTTTCGACGAATCAGCAGAATTCGCAACCCGCGCTCGTCAGTTAGTGGTCGAACTGCAATCTGGTGACGAGTATTGCAACAAACTGTGGCGCGAATTTAACGACATTTCGTTAAGCCACTGCCATGAAGTCTACGCCCGTTTAGGTGTGAGCCTGACCCGCGCCGATGTACACGGCGAAAGTGCTTATAACGCCGATCTCGAGCAAGTGGTTAAAGATTTAGATGCCCAAGGTTTATTAACCGAAAGTAACGGCGCTAAAGTCGTATTCCAAGAAGCCTTCCGCAACAAAGAAGGTGAGCCATTGCCTGTTATCATCCAAAAGGCCGATGGCGGCTATTTGTATGCCACCTCAGATCTTGCGGCAATGCGCTACCGCTCGAACGTGTTAAAGGCCGATCGTGTCCTGTATTTTGTTGACCTACGTCAGACACTGCATTTCCAACAAGTCTTTAGCCTAGCGAAACTGGCTAAGTTTGTCCGTGAAGATATGTCGTTAGAACACTTAGGTTTTGGCACTATGAACGGCGAAGATGGCCGTCCATTCAAAACCCGTAGCGGCGGTGTCGTTAAATTAGTTGACCTGTTAGAAGAAGCCAATGTGCGCGCGCTAGAACTCGTTCGTAGCAAAAATCCTGATATGGATGAGGCCACACTAACTGAAATCGCCCGTGTCGTTGGGATCAGTGCCGTTAAATATGCTGACTTGTCGAAAAACCGCACCAGCGATTACATTTTCAGCTTTGAACAAATGCTCAGCTTCGAAGGTAATACCGCACCTTACCTACTGTACGCTTACACCCGCGTTGCGGGCATATTCAAGCGAGTAACCGATCTGGATCTCAGCCAAGCGACAATCGTGCTTGAGCATGAAAAAGAGAAAGATCTCGGTAATAAGTTGGCGCAGTTCGGTGAGATCCTCAATCGTGTTGTCGATAAAGGTCAGCCGCACGTACTGTGTGCTTATTTATATGAATTAGCAGGTGCTTTCTCTAGCTTCTACGAAGCTTGTCCAGTGCTTGCCGCCGATAATGACGCGCAAAAGAACAGCCGTTTATTACTCGCGCAACTGACGGCTCGTACGTTACAAAAAGGCCTAAATCTACTCGGTATTGAAACCTTAGAGCGGATGTAAGCCATGAGTAATCGCGATTATGCCAATAGAAGGCCGCAGTCGGGCGCTAAACCGCGCCCAATCCGCGCGCGCCCAACTCGAGCAAAGCCTTCACAATCTAAATCGGCGCCGCGTAAGAAGCTGCCGCTGACCTTGATAGGCTTTGTCATACTCGCTGTGGGTTGTTTCGTCTATTTCCTGTCAAGCATTAAAGATAATGCTAAGCAAGAAGTGAAGCCGATACCCGCTCCAGCCAAGAAAACGGAAGTACAAGTTAAGCCTCAAGAAACAGCAGTGCTTACTCCTAAGGTCAAAGAACCTGAACGCCAAGCGGTCGTTATCCCAGTAGAGACAACTGAAACTGCTGAGCTTATTGTTCCGCCAAAGAAGGATCCTAATGCTCTGCCACCACAACCAAAGGAAGAATGGACCTATCTCAACGAGCTTGAAAATAAGCATGTTGAGGTCGATATTCCCGATATTGTTGCGAGCAGAACACCGATGCAATATCAGTTGCAGTGTGCTTCTTTCCGCCAAGAATCACAGGCGAACGAGATGAAAGCCGTCATCGCTTTCCAAGGTTTAGAGGCGCAAGTGAGACAAGTCGAAGGTACGACTGGCGTATGGTACAAGGTTGCTTTAGGCCCCTTCGAGCGTAAACGTGATGCAGAGCGTAAACGTCATACACTGCAAAAAGCGGGGATTAATGGTTGCCAGATTCTGGCGATTCCTAAATAAGGCTTTAGCCTACTCCTGATAGACTATTAAGAATAAATAGCGACTAGCGTTTTATCGCTCGTCGCTATTTTTTTATCCGTATGACATGACTCACGCATTGACTCTGCCCGCCCATAAAAACTCAGTTTTAAACAACAACTCATTTCAAATTTGCTGATCTACTAAATTTATAACCCATTATTTATAAACAACAAAATCCTTTATTAAGAAAGATTAATATGCAGTTTAATTGACCTAGATCAAACTTAGGCGTATCTCTTAATTAACAGCAAGACCGCTGTATCTGTGTCAAATCCAACCTCAGGGTGAAGTATTATGAATGCATTAATCGAGATAGAAGCCACCGAATTCAGCCAATTGTTCAAGAGTGGCGACATGCTGGGAATTAGGATGTTTATGGAACATGTGCGCATGCCACTGGATGTTCAAGACAAGATTTATGACGAAATTTCTGCACTTCAGCAATTAGAACAAAACCAAATTGCCAAGCTCATTGAAACCCACGCCCATTCCCAAATTCATGAACGCCTAGCTTATTAGCCTTCCATTCAATGAAAAATTTAACTATGCCCAACTGCAGCTTCTGGCGGTTCATTCAACAGAAGCTGTCTAACCCACCCACTCTCCATCACACAGAATCAAATTTCAGCCAAAAAATAAGGCCAAACACCTGAGTATTTGACCTTAATGAACTAGCTAGTTTCAGATTTTAACCACAGCCTTAGCTCGGTTTTTCTTCCGTTAAGCCTATGCTATTCATCCAGTAATCGAAATCCACCATATTACCCGGCAATACGACTCGACTATTCTTCTGGCTTAAGCCATCGAGCTGTTTAAAGTATTGCTCACCGAGTTGCATCCGCAGGGCATTGTGACCACCCGGCGCGGCAATAACAGAGGCGAGACGTTCAATCGATTCTGCCGTTGCGCGGGAAATGGTTAAAATTTCCTCAGCCTTACCTTCGGCTTCGTTAATCCGGCGCTGCATCTCACCTTCAGAACGGTTTACCGTTTCAGCTTTAACCCCTTCAGAACGGTTAATTTTACTCTGTTTGTCACCTTCACTCTTAGCCAATAATGCACGGCGCTCACGCTCGGCATTTACTTGCATTTCCATGGCATTTTTAACGGTTTCAGGTGGTGTAATATTTTTAATTTCATAACGATGCACGCGTATTCCCCACAGGGCACCCGCTTGATCTAAGACTTGCACTACCTTGGCTGAAATCACATCACGCTCTTCAAACGTACGATCAAGATCAAGTGTCCCGATGACAGAGCGTGTCGTCGTTTGCGCCAACTGAATTGCTGCATAACGATAATCAGTAATACCATAGCTGGCCTTCACTGGGTCAGTCACAGAGATATAAATCACCCCATCCACTTCAACGTTTACTTCGTCGCTCGAGAAACATTCCTGCGGTGGTACGTCAATGGTTTCTTCTTTCAAATCATGAATAAAAGCCACTTTATCCACAAAGGGGATCAAGGTATGGAACCCTGCATCTAACGTACTGTGATACTTACCTAAACGCTCAACAATAAAAGCCGATTTAGTGGGTACTAGGCGGATCGATTGAAATAGTTTAATCACAAAAATGGCAAATATCAGGCCCCAAATCGCCATCACAATCAAATCTGTATCTACTGGAATATTCATTATCGCGCTCCTTTGCCAAGATTATTCTGGCCACTCATAGTCTGAGTGACTTGCTCCATGCCTTCGAAGAAACCTTCAAGTTTTGCCATTTCAGCGGGAACAACAGAGACTTGTGCATCAATGAGGATCTTGCCAACTTGAGCAATAAACTGTTCTTTTAATAGCATATTCATCGCATCTGTACCGCCATTGACGGCTAATGCTTGCGAGATCATTGCCATACCTTCGGATTTTGCTTTGGCTATGATAGCGATCTCCTGACCTGTACCTTTAGCTTCATTAATCCGTTTCTGTTTTTGACCTTCTGACAGGTTAATGGCCTCTTGGCGCTCACCTTCAGACATATTGATCATCGCGGCTTTTTCGGCATTCGCTAAGGTAATTTCGGCACGTTTACGACGCTCAGCTTCCATCTGCTTCTCAAGAGTGTGGATCACATGGCGTGAAGGCGTGATATTACGAATTTCATAGCGCAATACCTTGATCCCCCATGGCTCGGAAGCCTTATCTATTTCCCGCACTATTGATTCATTTAAGCTATCACGTTCAGAGAAAGTCTCACTCAAACTCAGCTTGCCGATTTCAGATCGCATAGTGGTCTGGGCTAAATTCACCGCTGCTTTACGGTAGTTTTCAATACCATAACTCGCCAATTTGCCATCCATCACTTTTAGGTAGACTAAGCCGTCCACTTCAAGTTGAGTGTTATCTTTGGAGATACAACTCTGTGGCGGCACATCTAATACTTGCTCACGGGTATCGTGACGGTAGGAGACGCGATCGAAAAAAGGGATCAAAATATGAAATCCGGGGTCTAATACTGCGCGGAATTTGCCAAGACGCTCAATGACATGCACTTCACGCATCGGCACAATTAACATCAACTTATAAAGAATAAAAAAGATAAATAAAATGACTAAGGTAAATACAAACATAGATTCCATCCTTTAGTTTTTGGAAGCTTCTATTGAAATAGGCTCAACGACTAGAGCGATATTTTCACGACAAATAATTCTGACTGCGGTACCCGCCTCAATAATGCTGCCATCGCCAAGCGCTGGCCATTCACTACCTTGAAACTCCACCCGCCCGGGTGTTTGCCCAGGACCTATGGTCTGCTTTACGCGAACAATTTGATTGTATAGTTCGATTGCTTCATCCGTGTTATCCACATGGGAATCACCACCAACGAGCTTCTGAGTGACTTGTCTGAAAACCAATAACAACACAATGGCAGAGATAAACCACAGAGTCATGCTCTGCACGACACCTTCGACCAGTCCTATGCCTAACGCACCTGCCACGACTAAACAAGCCGCACCCAGCAACACTATTATGCCACCTGGAACCACTATTTCGGCGAGCATTAACACTAAACCAACCACTGCCCACACTAAAATCGGATTTGAAAACTCCATATTTCCCCCTGAAATGAGAGTGTCCTTTACTGCACTATAACAGCAGAGTTTCGGATAATCGACATAATATGTCAAAATTTACCCTGTCAAAACGCACACTCAATCACCTATGACTTAATCCTCATTCTCCCATATCCGCCCACGAAAGCCGTTAGGTTGTTTTAAAATTAAGCATAATCAATTCAAAAAGATAGCAAGCCCCCAATCCACAAGCGGAGCAATAAAAATAAAAAACATTAAAAATCAATTATCTAAAAATAAAATCCCTCACTAATGATTATGTGATTTTGACAACAACATTCGATAAAAACTTTGAATAAATGTAAATTTTTGCATATATTGCCCCCACTTTTGAGCAAGTCCTTTGACGTACACTCGCGCTAGGTTTGAACTTACCCATCAAACCATGACATAGGTCAGAGAGCGGATTGAGTAAGACACGAATTAACTTCGACCTATACAACAGGAAATAACAATGAAAAAAACATGCCTATGCCTAGCACTAATGCTTTCTCCTCAAGCATTTGCGGGTGACTTAGTACAGTGGTGGGATTTCAGTGCAACAGCCCTCTATGGCGAAGACTACGATTTAGCGCCATCGGATAAACAAGCCACTATCACATTGGAAACAGCTGGCGGTTGGAAATACGGTGATTGGTTTGCCTTCCAAGATTTTATCTATTTCAAAGGTAACGACACGGGCATGGAAAGCACTACCTATGGTGAAATTTCGCCACGTTTTAGTGCCAGTAAAATTCTTGGCGAAAAAATAGTCTTTGGCCCAATAACAGACTTGTCTCTAGCGTTAACCTATGAAGAAGGTGAAGGCCCAGTCCACAGCCTACTTTACGGTTTAGGGGTTGACGTAGCAGTACCATACTTCACTTATCTTAACTTTAATACCTATCGCCGCGATGGTATGAGCACTGGTAACAATAGTGACGGCTGGCAGTTCACTCCTGTATTTCGTATCGATATCCCTGTTGGATCTGCCAACATAGTACTCGATGGCTTTATCGACTGGGTATTTGCCACCGACGATAACGGCTACGAGGAAAACTTCCATTTCAACCCACAGCTAAAATACGATCTCGGTAAGAGCCTGTTCGGTGATCATCAAGCCAATAAATTATTGGTGGGTATCGAATACGATCTGTGGACCAATAAATACGGTGTGAAAGGCGTCGATCAAGACACTTACTCTGTGATTGCTCAATACCATTTCTAATCGGTATCGGCATAGTTTTAAAGCAACAAAAAAGGTGCCATTGGCACCTTTTCTATTCTGAGCACTCACTTTGCAGGGGAGTGTTGCTTAGCTTACTAAAAATTAAGCTAACAATTTTTTCGCTGCTGCAACCACGATAGAAACCGCACTCACTTCAGTTTTCTTCATTGTGGCTTCATTAGGAATTTCTTGTTGGGTGCGGTTTACAATCACACCTGCAACGCAGGCTGCACGCCAACCTTGAGTAGCACACATAGTGAACAAAGTGGAAGACTCCATCTCATAGTTCAGTACGCCCATATCTTGCCATTCTTTCATTGAACCCGCGAAACGACGCGTTACACGGCCTGTGACAGTGTCATAACGCTCTTGGCCTGGGTAGAAAGTATCAGAAGAAGCTGTTACGCCAATGTGTGGCTCAACACCAGCATCGCGACACGCTGCAACCATAGCAGTGGTACATTCAAAGTTTGCAACCGCTGGATATTCCATAGGTGCAAAATGTAAGCTTGCGCCATCTAAACGCACTGAAGCTTGAGTCACAATCACATCACCCACATTAACATGAGGTTGGATTGCGCCTGTAGTCCCTACACGCAGGAAGGTATTCACACCTAATTGTGCAAGTTCTTCTACTGCGATAGAAGTCGATGGACCACCGATACCGGTCGAACACACTACTACTGGCTTGCCATCGGCATACGCTAAATAGCTTGTATACTCGCGGTGGCTAGCAAGAAACGTCGCATTGTCCATTAGTTCGGCAATACGTTTTACACGCTCTGGATCACCAGGAACGATTGCTAAGGTTGCACCATCGAGCATCGCTTTGGTCAAACCTAAATGAAATACATCAGCCATTGTGAAAACCCCTTTCATTTTTGATAATTAAATTCTTATAAAATCGACTTTAACCTAGTATCGAAGCGGTGAAGGTTAACTTGATCACAGAATTATCGGCAAGAAGTAATTGTTTAGTCGTAATGAAATTACCAACTACACCAGCATCTGCTCACAAGATAGCAAATTTGCCCATATTTCGAATGTCAGTCTGATTTATACCAAACAAAGTGTGAACCAGATCCTGAACTCATGCCAGAGGCTGTGGCAACAAACACCTAAGATACTGATTTAAAATAGATTAAAATAAATCATCCATTAGTATTAATCTAAGTGACCGCTAAAAGTGATCTAAGTCACGTTTAACGACTTGGTATAAGGTTAGGGTTAAGGCGTAACCTGAAGTGTAGTAAATGACGACAAGGAGAATGCCGATGTTTCCAGAGTACAGAGAATTAATTTCCACCCTGAAAACCCAAGATGCTCATTTTCAACGTAAGTTTAATGAGCATAATCAGTTAGACGAGGAAATCAAACAACTGGAAAAACGTGTCGCCAGTGATTTCAATCCGACAGTGAAAGAACTCAAAAGCAGAAAGTTACACTTAAAAGAGGAAATTTATCAGATCCTCAAATCCCACGAGTAATCCTACTATTACTCTAAAGACAAATAAGGGCGCCTAAGCGCCCTTATTAATGTCATCACAATCGCTTACAGATAGTAATCCTTCAGCGGTGGGAAACCGTTAAAGCATACTGCTGAATACGTCGTCGTATAAGCCCCTGCGGTTAACCAATACATACGGTCGCCAATGGCTAAGTCATTTGGTAAGCCATAGCTATAGTGCTCATACATGATATCTGCACTGTCACAGGTTGGGCCGGCAATCACGCATTTATCCAGCTCGCCTTGACGCTCAGTATAAATCGGGAACTTAATCGCCTCGTCCATCGTTTCAATCAAGCCAGAGAATTTACCCACATCGGTAAACACCCAACGCTCTAACGCTGTGTAAGATTTTTTGCTGATCAGTACCACTTCAGACACTAAAATCCCCGCGTTAGAGATCAACGAACGACCTGGTTCCAAAATAATTTGTGGTAAATCATCACCAAAATCTTCCTTCAGGAAGTGAGTTATTTGCTCGGCATACACACCCAATTGATTGGTTTTATCAATATAGTTAGCAGGGAAACCGCCGCCCATATTGATCATCTTCAAGGTGATATTGTGCTCATCACGTAGACGGTCAAAAATACTTTTCACTTTACCAATAGCGGAATCCCAAGCACCTATGTCACGTTGCTGAGAACCCACATGGAAAGAAATACCAAAAGGCTCTAAGCCTAATTCCTGTGCCAATACTAATAGCTCATAGGCCATTTCGTTTTGGCAGCCGAATTTACGGGATAACGGCCAATCAGCGGTATCTGTACCTTCGGTCAGAATACGCACATAAATACGTGAACCCGGCGCTTCTTCAGCGATCATTCGCAAATCGGCTTCTGAGTCAGATGCATACATACGCACGCCACGCTCATAAAATGCACGCACATCTTGACGCTTTTTAATCGTATTACCATAGCTGACTCGATCGGTTGTCACACCGACATTCATGACCATATCTAGCTCATAAATCGAGGCAATATCAAAGTTTGATCCTTTATCTTTTAGTAAAGATAAGATCTCGGCCGCGGGGTTTGCCTTAACTGCATAATAAACGTTGGCGTAAGGAAAACTATTAACCATGTCATCGTATTGTTTCGCTATGATACTGGTATCGATCACGACGAACGGGGTTGCTTTGTCTTTGGCAAACGCTTCAATACGCTTGAATGTGTCCATATCATAATAGTCAGCAACATCAATAGATTGAAATTGGCTCATTGGGCCAGAGTCTCCTTTGGGTCAGATAGATAACAGTAAGTGTGATGTAGTAAAAACGTGCGCAGTAAACGATATTTTTTCGCTTTACGCAACGAATTTTTATGCTGTATTAATAACTTTTTATTCCACAACTCTTTAAAGAACTGAACCATCAAAAAAAGGCGCGATAAAACAAATAATTATGCACACAAACCCTAAGGTAAATTTGTGTTCATTATCAGAATAAAAAGTGAATTTTTTACGACGTTATCGGAAGGGAGATGGATAGACTGGCTGGAGCCAAAATATCCATCTAAAAACAGTTATCTTGAAGTAACAATTACACAGCGAAAAGAAGACTAATGGATGCCTTAAAATACGTCCGTTAAATCGAGTTGTTACTGCGGCTGATTGAGTTTTGCGAGGGCTTGGTTCAAGGCTTCACTGGAATCAAAATAGGCAATGTCCAAAATGTTACGCTGCTTGAGCAATATCATAGTGGCCATATCTTTGTTATCAGGTAATAAACGACTGATCTCACCATCCCTATCTAACCCAATCGCAAAAGGTAAATCTTGCATCTGTGGCACAGCCACAAATTTAGCGATCAAAGAAGGCATACCACTGATATCGGCAACATAAACTAAACCCGTTGGCATTTGAGTCGCGCTCAAGGGAGTAAGTGCATCCTTTATCACATCACCGCCTTTCATGCTGCGACTAAAGAGCAGCACTTGAGTCTCATCAGTCACATTAATGGTTTTATCATTTTGGTCGAGAAGTGAAATGGGATTAATCGCATCTCCGGCAACATAACTCGCAGCATACGCCCAGATTGGGGTTAACAGACAAGACAAACATAACAACAGCGTTTTCATAAACACTCGACTCCATTATTGGATAGGCGAACAGCATACCTGACTCCCCCTATCGACTCATTAAACCAACCACGATTACATGATACGCTTCACACATGAAGGGCGAAAAGTATTTGGTGGAATTTCTACGCTAGAATCGCACAGTTAACTTTATTACAAGGATATCATAATGATAACACCTGGACTCGATCAAGAATTGCAGCAACTACAAGGCGTTTATCAACTCATCACCGAGTTTTTAGTCACCTATAGCTTTCAACTCGTAGGTGCTTTGCTGATCTTTTTGTTAGGTTTATGGGTAGCCAGTAAAGTATCACGCTTAGTCGCTAAGCAATTCGACAAACACAATATCGATATCACCCTAAGCAATTTTGTCAGCAATCTTATCCGCATTTTGATCATAGTCATGGTCGGGATTATCGCCCTCGGCAAAATCGGCATCAGTATTACCCCTATGGTTGCAGCAATTGGTGCTGCCTCCCTCGGCGCAGGTTTAGCCTTACAAGGTATGCTAGCGAACTATGCCGCAGGCGTGACTATTATCGTCACCCGCCCTTTTTTGGTAGGCAATACTATCGAAATCAAAGGGGAAAGCGGCGTTGTTAAACGTATCCACTTAGGCATGACCATACTCACCAATGAGGAAGGCGAGCAAATCAGCATTCCTAATAAGCATATCGTCGGTGAGATCCTGCATAATTCCTTTAGCAATAAGCTAGTCGAAACCCAGTTCAATCTCAGTTACAACACAGATCCCGAACGAGCCATTAGTGTGATTACTGAGTTATTAAGCAATAATCCCTATATTTATCAAGAGACCACACCTAATATCGGCATCAATGGTTTTAATGCTATTGGGATTGAAATGGGGGTTCGTTACTGGGTGCCCACACAAAGCTATTTTCAACATAAATATAAGGTGAACCTCGCTCTTTATAACGCCCTTAAGCAGGCAGGAATCGAGATTGCCTGCCCCATTAGAGAGATCCATCTGCAAGATAAATAACGTTAATGCCCATGGGATTGGTCGATCAGCCTAGCCCAAATTGTAAACTTGCATTCTTGTAAAAATTTACGTTTACTATACTCCCAAATATCGATAGTGATGGACTACTATGTTGTTGATACTCATAATTATTGCTTTTATTGTACTGTTTATTTTTTTCGCTAAATATCAAAAAAAACAAGTGCAAGCTAAAGCACTTGCCGCAGGTGATCCTACTGCGCTACTCAATCATGGCTTAACACTGATTAACCAAGGCGAAGTCAACTCTGGCCTAGATTATATTCAGCAGGCAGTCGATAAAGGCTTAGCCGTTGCCGCCATTGCTATGGCCGAACTTTATTCCGGTCGATTCCCACAAGTTCCCGCCGATCCCAAGGCATCTAACGATTGGTATAAAAAAGCCGCCGAAATAGAGCCTCAATATTTACCCATGCTCACACTACCTAATTTGCTCTCTTCTGAGTCGCAAACACTCGATGAGTTAATCGCACAGGCAGAACAGCTCAAACCTAATGCCGAAGCGGGTCAAGCCGAGTTTCAATATGAGCTTGCTTACTTGTATCTAAGCCAGCCCTTTCTCGATCCCGATGCTAGCCAAGCAATTTACTGGTTCGAAAAAGCCGCCGCACAAGAAAACCAAAGAGCCTATTACCATTTAGCCACACTCTACTGGCATGATGAGCGCGTCACTTCGGACTATATCAAAGCACGTGAATACTTTGAGAAATCCGCAGCCGCTGATTATGAATTAGCAAAAGATGATCTAGGGCATATGCTTGCTGCAGGCCAAGGTGGACCTAAAGATTTAGCGCGTGCAGAGGCATTACTTAGCGAGCGCGCCGCAGACGATGATTTCCGCCAGTATTATCTTGGTAAACGTTTCCTCTACGGTGAAGATTTTGCTGTCGACTATGACAAGGCGCGCCATTGGTTAAGCCAATCTGTCGCTAGAGGTAATGACTTCGCTAAGATTGAATTTGCTCATCTTTTACTGAAAGCGCCACAAAATGAAAGTGATTACCAACAGGCTAAAATTGACTTTGAAGAATTCGCACTTAAGTGGAATGAAGACGCACTGCTAGGCTTAGGCAAGATTTATGAGCAAGGTTTAGGCGTGAGTCGCCAACCAATTAAAGCGTTAATGTATTACCAGCTCGCGGCCATGAGCAATAGAGCCGATCATCTAAAAGAATTAGCCAGATTCAGTCAGCAACTAGGTACCTTAGAGATAAGAGAGGCTGAGCGTCTACGTGACAGTTTCTTGCATCAGCATCCAATCCCCGCTGAGCAACAACAATATTTTTATATCTATAAGGCTGCATCATTTTTAAGTGATGAAAAACCCACTCAAGAGGCTCTACAAGCGGCAGAAGCTTGGTACGTCAAATCGGCAGAGCTAGGTCATGAAATTGCTATGCGGGAACTGGTCAATATTTACGGCGCAGAACAATTAAATAAACCTATACAAATGTTTATTTGGTCTAGTTTATTGCTACGTCATTTTGGTAAATACGGGATGAATAGCGCTCAACGACTCCATCAAAACACCGCAAAATCATGTTTAACCAAATCCGAACTTGCCTACGCCGAAACTCAAATTGAGGCTATTGAAACCCAATTAACGCCCTATCTTGAGTCGGATAGGTAAGTTTCCTAGCAGCGAATGAGCCCCAGAAAAGGTTTGGTCAGATTTAACAGGCCAAACCGTTTGGTTACAAAATAGAGTGAATTTATAATTACTTAAAAAGCACAGTGGATGTATAAGCACTACAATCAATTATTGACCAAACCTGCGCAGCTAAACGACTCAAAAATAAAATATAGTCAGGTTAACTGCCCAGCCCTAAATTAAAACTGACCATTTTAATAGGCAAGATGTATGAGGCTGATACTGATCATTGTCATTTCATGCTTATTTCTGCCCCAAGCAAGGGCAGAAACCTCTGCCGTTGTCTGGCAAGCACACTGCCGCGATAGGCATCCTGTTATTTATGTCGAAAATGGTGAGTGCAAAGGCCCAGGTGCAGCTGTCATCAATGAAGTCATCGCCCGCCTAGGTCACAAGATAAATTGGAGTAATGTGCCTTGGGCACGCACAATTAAAGTGGGAGAAATGGGACAAGTCGACCTAATCCCTGTCCATTCGATGACGCCAGAGCGCAACGATTTTCTAGACCCTATGCTGCTGGGATACGACAAGCGCTACGTCTATTACTTTGCCCTTGCGAATAGACAACTTGAAGTCAAACATTTCGATGAACTAAAACCTCATATCATTGGCGCACTTAGAGGCGCTTTTTACTGTCCGCAGTTTAATGACAATCAAAACCAACTAAAAGTGTCTTTTGTTAATGATAACGGTCAGTTAATCAATATGTTGAAGGCTGAGCGTATCGATTTAGCCATCACCTCCGAACAGCATGAGATGCAATTTTTTGCCAAAGATCCCCAACTCAAACAGATGGCATACGTAGATATCAGCAAAAATGGCCGCTATTTCAGTATTCCGCTCATGTCGCCGCAGCATCAATATGCCAAGCAAGTTCACCAGATAGTCGACGACATGCGTACCTCAGGTGAAATTACTCAACTATTTAAATCCTACGGCGTCGAGCCTCCACTTAATCTCACTGAATCGCCCTTAGCAACTCACTAATCTGAATGCTGATAACCCAAAACTAACTTGGAATTAATTCGATCGAGCGGCTAAATGCCGTAACAAGGTCGCCAGTGTTGGCGCAACTGCCTGATGGGAGGGATAACACAAACCAATACGACGGAACATTCTCGGACCATCAAATTTCACTTGCTTGAGCCTAGGCTCATCTTCAATCAAACCATCGGGTAAAAAACTCACGCCAAATCCGGCTAACACTAGCGACATCACGAGAGACTTAGATTCGGCCTTAGCGACCAAATTAAGCGACATATTGCTGCACGCCAATAAACCTATCGTTTGCTGATGGGCTTCACAGGGTGGGCACTCAATAAAGTCAAAGCCATTGAGCTGCTCGGGGCGTAGGCTATCTACTTGGGCGAGGGTATGATCCTTGGGGACGCAGAGCACATAATCCTCCTCCCACAGCGGAAAAAATACTTCATCTTCATGGCGCAAGCTGTCGATGCTTAAATGGCAATCTGCAGGGCTTTGATAGTCCACCAGCTCCAGATCTAGCTTATCAATGGCTTGATTCACCTGTTGTAAAAATCCTGCCAAACGCCGCTGGCTTAAGTCTGGCATCACAGCCAAACGTAGCTTTTGCCGGCTTGCCTTCGCCATAAACAAGCCTGGTAACTTACTCGCCTCCTCGACTAATTTAACCGCCAAAGGGTATAGATAGTGCGCGCTGTCCAAAGGTTTAACGCCTTTTTTGCTGCGCTCAAATAACTGACCACCAAGCTCTTCTTCGAGTTGCTTTAACCCAGCAGACAGTGAAGGCTGGCTCACAAAGCAACGGTTAGCCGCCGAGGTAATATTGTTCTCTTCAAAAATTGCGATAAAGAAACGCAGCAAACGCAAATCGACCATTTAATCTTCTCCGACAACCGACGAGTTCAGCACAAATTTCAACAATAGTGCCATAGGCTGAGCCTATCATATCCAGCTGGAATAAGTATTTTTCGACTGAAAATCCCCAGACTATACTGGTTAACAAGTTCAAGACGCCGAACAACAGTTTGTTTACGGCTTACATTGGCTCCAATTAATAGGAAATACTAATGAATCAAGTTACTAAATCACTGGTTGTCATCACAGGCGCTTCATCGGGTATTGGCGCCGCTATGGCTAAAAGCTTTAGCGCTGCAGGCCATCCGCTGCTATTACTGGCACGCCGAGTTGAAGCAATGCAAGCGCTTGAATTACCAAACAGCCTTTCTATCAGCGTCGATGTCACCGACGGCGCAGCTATTAAAACCGCCATAACCCAAGCAGAAGCACAATTTGGCCCGGTCGGCTGTCTTATCAATAACGCGGGAGTCATGTTACTGGGCCAAATCGATGTGCAAGATCCCAACGAATGGAGCCGCATGCTCAATATCAATGTGATGGGCGTGCTTAATGGTATTCATGCGGTATTAGCCGACATGAAAGCTCGCAAAACTGGCACTATCATTAATGTCAGCTCAGTGGCGGGGCGTAAAACCTTTCCAAACCACGCCGCTTACTGCGCTACTAAATTTGCCGTGCACGCCTTAACAGAAAACATTCGTGAAGAAGTCGCCATGGATGACGTACGCCTTATCACTATCGCCCCCGGCGCAGTAGAAACCGAGTTGTTGAGCCATACCAAGCGGGTTACCATGACTGGAAAGAAGAAATGGGCGGCGTTATCGCCCCTGAAAACGTCGCCGCTGCTGCACTGTTTGCATGGCAACAACCGCAAAATGTGTGCGTACGCGAAATCGTTCTAGCACCAACGCGCCAGCAACCTTAATCCGTTCTGAGTCTACTTTTATCTAAGTTATCTTGCTTCGAAAGACAACCAAACCTATCCCCAAAATCAATAATGCCAGAGTCAACTCTGGCATTATTTACTTCCCAATAAAGCCTGCCAAACAGCTGCTAAGTTTCAACATCACTACTTTAGTGAGTGCATATTTTACAAAGTGTTAGCTTAATCACAGTCCATTTTTTGTGCTTTAGGCGCAAAACTCGAAACTCAAAGTTATCAGCGCTAATTTAGCACGTTGACTAGTTCATTGTTTTTAAATAATAAAAAAAATAATCACACCCTTCTATAACATTATCAATTAGATTTTTATCAATGAACTTTTTATCAATTAGATTTTCTTAATGAAAGTGATATACCTCAAATTTACACACCGTAGGATTTGATAAATTAATTTACAAAGTGGAATCAATAAAAACACTTAACCAACAAATAAATGTAAATGATCACGAAAAGTAAGGAATGAGATGATGAAAACGTCAACTAAGATAGCAATTGCCATGGCAGTGATCGGCAGCTTGAGTATTAATGCGTATGCCGCAGAGGGAGGTAATCCAAAGAAAGGTAAACATTTGTACAAAAAAGAATGCAAAGCCTGCCATAGCCAAGGCGGTGAAGGTGGTGAACTCACGCCAATGGCCAAAACGATGAGCCAGTGGGATCGCTTCTTTGATAAAGATAAGCACAAATTCAAACCAGAGGTATTCAATGGCCTCTCTGAGCAAGACCTCAAGGATATACAGCAATTTTTGTATGACCACGCCGCCGACTCGGACCAACCCCAAACCTGCGGTTGATCTCTGCCAACGTTATGGCCTAAGACAATGGTAGAGAGCTCCCCTGCAACTGCTCACTAACACATTGAATTAAAAATTAAAAAACCAATTCGAGAAAAATGGGGAACACACCTCAGGGACTCCTATTGGGTAAATTTGGCGAAATGCACTTAGCGCAATCATGCCAACAGAACAACTCTGGGAGAAACCTTATGCGTACTCTTATCTCAATCCTCGTCGCCAATGCCTTGTTTATGTCAGGCCAATCTTTTGCTACACCTAATGATGTGCAACAGGAAAATCAAAAAATTACCGAGTTAAAACAGAAGCTTGCCGATATTACCGAGCAATTGGATGATCTCAATAATCGCGTCGACAAAACCGAGCGGCACACATCGTTAGACCGCCTTGAAATTACAGGTGATTTCCGCACTAAAGCTCATTCACTACATTACCGCGATGTTGTCTGGAATCCGGCCATCAAAGTCAATTTCAACGACTTTGGTGCCAAAGCCATGTCCGGCGCTTTCGGTATGCCCAACGATCTCAACTCCCCACTAGGGAAAATGATGCAAGCTAATCCAGACCTTGCTGCAGCCTTCCAAAATGGCATGTTACAAGGTGTTATGCCCTATGTGCTCGCGCCCAAAAGTGTACAGGACATAGATAACGATATTTTTTACACCACTCGCCTGCGGTTAAATCTGAAAGCTAAGGTATGGGATAACGTCAGTTTTGCTGGCCGCCTCAGTATGTATAAAAACTGGGGTGACTCTACCGGAGTTCAAGTATTTGATTCTTGGCGGTCTTTCACTATGGATGGTACCAGTAGCGGCAATACCAGTGGTGACTGGCTGCGGGTTGAACGCGCCTATTTCGATTGGAAAAACATTAATGGATCAGAGTTTTATCTCTCCATAGGTCGTCGCCCTTCCACCTATGGTCCACCCAGTCACTACCGCGAGAATGAAATGCGTGGCGGCACACCTTCAGGACATTTAGTTAACTTCAACTTCGATGGCGCCACCTTAGGCTACAACCTAGGCGAAATCACAGGTATCGAAGGCCAAGTCGTCCGTTTCTGTTACGGCCAAGGATTTGAATCACAATGGGGAAATGGCGAAATGTTTGGTGATATTGTCACCAAGGATACTCACCTTGGTGGCTTTAATATCGATGCGATCAACGATGGCACCAACTTCCTCCAGTTCACCCTGTTTGGCGCCAAAGACGTGAACGACGGCTTTAAAGGCACCATGGCCTTCCCTACCCAACTGGCAGGGATTTTTGCCCCCACCATGTATCAAGATATGCAAAAGTTCGACAACTTTAACTTTGTTACCCGAGTACAACCCAGCGGGGCTATCGGCGACATGTATCTAGGAGGAATTGGTTTTGCGCGCGAAGAGGCAAACGATATCAAATGGTTTGCATCATTTGGCTGGACTCGCGCCGAGCCTAACGGTAACGCCGGCATGTTTGGCGGCATGTTATCCGATGCCATATTTGAAGCCGAGCTAAACAGCACTGGTACTGAGATTATTATGGTGCCAAAAACCAGTGACGATACCGAAGCCAAAGACGGTTATGGTATTTATGTCGGCGTACAAATTCCTGCTCCCTACGGCAAATTGGGTCTGGAATATAACTACGGCTCCGAATATTGGACGCCTTTTACCCAAGCACAGGATGACCCTATTGGTAGTAAGTTAGCTACCCGAGGACATGTAGCAGAAGCCTATTACATCTTTGATATTAACCCCAAAATGTTTATCAAACTTGCTGGCCTCTATTACGACTACGAGTACACAGGCAGCGGTACACCTGTGGGTGCTCCACAAAAAATCGACGATGTGCTAGCTGGCTCTGCTTATTCCATGTTGCCAGTGGTTGATACCGCGTTTGATGTCAACGCCTCACTCACCATCAACTTCTAATCCGTCATTGATAACAACGATCAGCCCTCGGTTACATCGAGGGCGGGAGTACAAAATGAATAAGCTCATCCTCATTGCCTTAGCGGGCATGACATTAAATGCCTACGCCGCTAATCCCCATAAAGAGGCACTTAAAGGCCCGTTTACCACTGGCTCACAGGTGACCACACAATGTTTAGTCTGCCATGAAAATCAAGCGACTGACGTGATGAAAACCTCCCACTGGACTTGGGAGTTAGAACAAAAACTTCCCGGTAGGACAGTCGTAAGAGGTAAGAAAAACAGCATTAATAACTTCTGCGTTGCCATTTCCAGTAATGAACCCCGCTGTACCAGTTGTCACGCGGGTTATGGTTGGAAAGACAGTAACTTTGACTTTAAAGATAAAACCAAAGTCGACTGCCTAGTTTGTCACGACACCACAGGAACTTATGTTAAAGATCCCGCTGGCGCAGGTGAACCTATGGCAAAACTCGATCTGACTAAAATAGCTCAAAACGTTGGCGAACCTGTACGGGATAACTGCGGTAGTTGCCACTTCTATGGTGGCGGTGGTGACGCGGTAAAACATGGGGACTTAGACTCATCCATGTCTTATCCAGACAAAGCGACGGATGTGCATATGGATAGCGACGGTAATGACTTTCAATGTCAGAACTGCCACACCACTGAGAAACACATGATCTCAGGTAATGCTATGGGGGTTTCACCCGGTGGTGTCGACCATATTGGCTGTGAAAACTGCCACGAATCAGCACCGCACGCGAACAAAAAACTCAATACTCATACAGCGGCAGTTGCCTGTCAAACCTGTCATATTCCGTATTTTGCTAAAAACGAACCGACAAAAATGCGCTGGGACTGGTCAACGGCTGGAGATGATAAAAAAGAAGCACTCGACCAATACGGTAAGCATACCTACCAAAAGAAAAAAGGAGATTTTGTTTGGGAAAAAATGGTCAAACCCCAATACGCTTGGTACAACGGCACAGCCAATGCTTATATGGCAGGAGATAAAATGGATCCGAGTACAGTCACTAAATTGACCTATCCCATTGGGGATATAAATGATGCCAAAGCAAAAATCTATCCTTTCAAGGTGCACACGGGTAAACAGATTTACGATAAAAAACTCAATATTTTTATCACACCGAAAACCTATGGCAATGGGGGATTCTGGAGCGAGTTTGATTGGAACTTAGCGGCAAAACTAGGAATGGAAGCGAACACGACTATGCTTGAGAAAGGTATCAAATATAGTGGTGAATATGACTTTGCAGCCACTGAAATGTGGTGGCGGATAAACCATATGGTGTCACCAAAGGAGCAAGCATTAAATTGTAACGACTGCCATAACAAAGGCACAAGACTCGATTGGCAAGCCCTAGGTTATCAAGGTGACCCGATGAAAAATAAACAAGGGCCAAAACACAAACAGCCTTGATTGAATCGTTCACTGATTTGAGCATCACAGATATCTTACTTTTAGTAAGGCATCGAAGTGAACACAACTGATGAACCAAATCGAGTTCCCGGTAATACCCTTTGAGATCTTAGTTTTTACTAAGCTCTCTTTTTTTATTATCTTGTTACTCTCACCCAAAAAGACAATTAGACTCAGCCATTCTTCGGCCTTGCCCCAGTTTGTCTCATTGAGTGACTCAATACGGTAGTTTGACTCCGTTTACCCCCCAAATCATCTGATTTTTATGGCATTTATTTTGCGTAGTCATAGTGTGTTCAATTACGGCAATCAGTATGACCTCGGGCAAAATTTCCCAAACAGTATCCAATCCTTCATTCAACCGTTTACTCGGTGAAACCAGTGGCGCTTTTGCCGACTTAGGCACTTTTTTACCTTTAGTGCTAGGGCTAATTGCCCTCAATCAATTTTCGCCCCAAGGGATATTTTTGGGGTTTGGTCTATTCGCTATTCTCAGCGCGCTGTTTTACCGTCGCCCGATTCCGGTACAACCGATGAAAGTCATCGCTGCACTGGTGATCGCTCAGGGCTTAACCCCAGGCATGTTGCAGGCAAGCGCCATGTTAATGGGCATTATCCTGTTAATTCTCGCCTTTAGCGGCGCCATCACTTGGTTAGCCAAACAGTTATCACAAGCTGTGAGTGTTGGCATTCAACTCGCCATAGGTCTGCAACTGATGTGGATGGGCACTAAGATGATGAGTGAATTTTGGCTGGTTGGCGTGGGGGCATTTGTACTGTTATTTATCAGTAAATTTTTGCCGCTGCGCTACCTTGCCATGCCCTTAGTCATAGCAGCGGGGATGATTTGGCAAGCAAGTACACAAACTAATTTAGCCACTAACTTTGATATTCAAGCAGTGACAGCGCCATTTCAATTGGCTTGGCCGACATCAGTTGAATGGACCTCTGCCGCCCTTTTGTTGGTTTTGCCACAACTGGCATTAACTTTAACCAATGCGGTCATTGCCACGTCTGTAATGGCACAGGAGAAATTCCCTGAAGATGCCGCCAAACTCACACCCAAAAACTTCGCCATTAGCTCAGGTCTTGCCAACTTATTGCTCGCGCCCTTTGGTGCCTCGGCCATGTGCCACGGTGCGGGCGGACTTGCGGTGCAATACCATTTTGGTGCTCGCACTTATCTGGCGCCGTTAATTTTTGGCAGTACATGCTTAATGATAGCCCTATGCTGGGGTACTAATATCGCTTGGCTATTAAGCCTTATTCCTATGGCAATCCTCGGCAGTTTACTGACCACTGCGGGGCTGCAATTAGCATGGTCGAAACGCTTAATCGATGGTAAGCCCTTCTGTATCTTTGTGATTTTATCAACCGCGGTGACTTGCCTCGCTATCAACGCCGCTGCGGGACTTGCCGTGGGGATAATTCTGGAGCAAGGTCGCCGAACTTGGGCCATGTTGGCCATGCGTTAATCGCTTCCGACTCGCAGTAATAAGGGTTCCCAAAAACAAAAAACGCGTTAAACAACGCGCTTTTTGTTAACCATTCAAACCTCTTCTAACAAAGCTACAGCAGGCTAAAATGTTCTTGCAGGATTGGTCGGTGTGTCCTTTTGCGCCAGCGCCCATTTAGCAATGGCATCTTTACGCATAAAGCCTACGTTAGTGTGACCTTTAGCGAACTGAATAAACTTATCTAAAGCGGTCACAAGTCCAGGAGCGCCACCAATACGGTCGTGCACACTGATCGACATCATCCGTCGCTGCGTCGAACCTTCTTGATAGAGCATATCGAACTCATCCTTTAGTTCCTGCAAAAAGGCCGTGGCCGTCATAGCAGTGTTGCCACCAAAACGTCCGATATCATTGTTACGTAAAGTGTAAGGCACAACCGCAAAAGGCTTATTTCCTACTGGGATAATTGAAGGTTCGTCCCGCGATAGGTCATCAATGTGATAAATAAAACCTAAGTCCTGCAAAATATTGAGGGTTTGAGTGCTGTGGCGCATCCAAAAGGCATTAAAACCTAAGGGGCGCTGACCTGTGATCCTTTGCAGCGTCTCAATACTCGCCACATAGGAGGCGCGTTCCTCTGCTGGCGACATGCTGTATTGTGGCGTCCACGTTTGTCCGTGGCCCGAAATCTCATGCCCCTCATCTGCAACTTGTTTGGCAAGTTGAGGATGTAGCTCAGCGGCGCGCCCAACCATGTGAGAAGTCACCTTGATATTGTGCTTACGCCACAAGCGCAGCAGCCTTGGAATGCCTTCGTTCATACCGTAGTCGTACCAAGTCGGGGTGATGGTATCTGGATAGCCCTTTTCTATCGGCGGAAACGGCCCTTCGGCATTTTTATCTTGAGCACCTGCTTCAAACTGCATTGAGATTGAAATCACTAACTGCTCACCACTTGGCCAAAATATTTTGTTCATACCACTGCCACCTGAACTTTTGGAGTCATTTTCTAAGGTATCTAATGATGGTAAACCAATAGCAAGCGCCGTTTGGCTTAGGCCGAACCCAGCAGCGATGGCGCCACCTGCCATTAAAAATCGTCGACGTTGATTCATGATTGAGTCCCTGCAGCTAATTGAGAAAATAGCGTTTGATAATCTTCGAGGTGCCAGTTATCTGTGATGAAACCATCCCGTACTCGATACATGTCAACAGCACGAAAATCGATTTTCTGCCCTTGGCCTTTTTGCTCACCAAAGACACCAGTGAAGCGGCCATTAAAACGCAGACGCACCACTGCACGATCGCCAACGACTAGCAAATGCTCAACTGAAACAGAGAGATCGGGGACCGCTGCCCTAAATGCCTTTGAGGCTTCGAGTGGACCCGTGATTCCCTGTGCGCGGCCAGCGGGCAGAGTACGGTCGATAAAACCAGTCGCCAATGCGCCGTGGGCAAAACTTGCATCGCCCGTGTGCCAAAAACTGGCATATAACAAAGCGGCGCGGGCGATAGCTTGTGCCTGCGGTGATTGATCAGAAATCGTTTCCATTGCCGCCACTTTTGGCACTAACGCCGCTCGCACTTTAGCACTATCCTGTGTTGTTGCCCCTTGAGCGGCTAACGCATCCATGCTCAGACTTGCTAAGCTAAAACCCACAATAGCGATACCTATAAAGCCTGAAAACCATAGACTTAAACTGAGCCAAGCGGGTAAGCGCTGAACATACAAAGTGTTAACCCGATCCATTATGCCACCTCATCGTCAGCGGAGCGGATGACGGCTCTCAATGCTTCGTTGTGTGTAGGATAATCTGTATAACCCGCTGCACTACCGCCAAACAAGGGCCCTTTGTCGAATGCAGATAAAGGCAATTGATGCATTAAACGGTAAGGCAAATCAGGATTTGCAATAAAAGGTCGACCGAAGGCAACTAAGTCCGCATAACCGTTATCAATCACTTCATTGGCACGCGCCACATCATAGCGACCCGCAACAATAATGCTGCCCTTAAAGACTTTACGCAGCTCGACTCTAAAGGACTCTGGCACCTGCGGCGCATCATCCCAATCAGCCTCTGAAAGATGTAAATATGCCACGCCCAATGCCGATAAATGCTTAGCAGCTAACAGAATAGTGTCTACAATTTCAGGACACGCCATATCTTTAAACGTCACGTAAGGGGCGAGGCGACCCCCGACTTTATTGGCACCAATTTTCGCACTCACGGCTTGGACAATTTCGAGTAAAAAACGAATGCGATTTTCCTGAGTACCGCCGTAGGCATCAGTTCTGTGGTTTGAATTGGTGCGTAAAAACTGGTCAATTAGATAACCATTGCCACCGTGAATTTCGATGCCATCAAAACCCGCCGCAACCGCATTCACTCCCGCCTGTGCAAAATCGGCCACAACGCGGTCGATATCCGCTTGCACCATAGCCTTAGGTTCTGGGCAATCCACCATTTGCCCTTCAGGATGCGCTTCATCCACAATCCATACTTTAGTGCCAACGGGCGCAATAGCTGATGGCGCAATCGGGGCATTACCCTGCTGAAAAATCGGGTGCGATACACGGCCAACATGCCAAATTTGATTGAAGATTTTACCACCAGCCTGATGCACTGCCGCGGTGACTTTTTTCCAGCCCTCAATTTGCTCCGCGGTATACACGCCCGGCGTAAATGAATAGCCTTGACTGTCATCGGATATTTGTGTCGCTTCTGTGATGATTAACCCCGCCGAGGCGCGCTGGGCATAATATTGCGCCATCAGATCATTAGGAATATTGCCTGGCTGCGTAGTACGCGCCCGAGTCATAGGGGCCATCACAATGCGATTGTTTAATGCCAGTGACGCTAATTTGTAAGACATGAATAGACTCATACACACTCCGAACCAGAAATTAAGATGAAACATCAGTGGTGCAATTGTGCATTAGTTAATCTATATTGATAATCAGGCTATTATTAAAATCATTTTCAAAAATAATTTGATATGTATCATTTAAACGATCTGCAATTAGCGCTGCGTATCGCAGCCTTAGAAAGTCTCTCGGCAGCCAGTAAAGAAATAGGCATGACGCCGGCAGCGGCAAGTGCCGCGCTGCAAAGATTAGAGAAAAAGCTAGGATGTCAGCTATTTGCTCGCTCGACGCGGCGCTTACAGCTCACAGAAGAAGGGCGGATTTTTCTCGATTCTGCGAAACCCGCACTGGCGATTCTCGAAACCGCCAGCGCCAATTTAGCCGAACACAGGGGTGAGCTTAAGGGCGAAGTACGCCTCGCCTTACCTTCGGATATTGGTCGCAGCCAGATCCGTGCTTGGCTCGATGAATTAATGGACTGCGCCCCAGAACTGACAGTGCAGCTGTATTTTGGCGATCATATGACAGACTTAATCGACCAAAATATCCATTTGGCTTTGCGCTATGGCCAACTTGACGACTCAAACCTTAAAAGGCGTCAGCTCGCCATGACCCCAAGGGTACTGGTCGCCTCACCCGCTTATCTGGCACAACACGGCACACCAAGCACGCTAAATGAACTGAGCCAACACGCAGTACTGATCTTAAATCGCGGCGGTGAGCCGTGGCAGAAATGGAAGTTAAGTCATAACGGCGCGCCCGTTGAAATCGAAGTCAGAGGCCAACGTTTCTGTAACGATGGCGCAGTGATCCGCGACTGGGCACTCTCAGGTCGTGGAATTGCCTATAAGAGTTGGCTCGATGTGGCGCAAGATGTGACCGAAGGCAGACTCCACTTAGTGCTAGCCGATAAAATAGCCCCGCCGATCCCACTGCAATTGGTATACCTACAAACCGATTATCCCAGCCATAAGATCCGTCGCACCATAGAGTTTTTAGTAGAAAAGCTCAGCCAGTTCTCCCAAAACTATCCACTGCCCTAAATTACAAACGTCCAAAGTATCCTAATAGAAAACCACGATAAACAAGTGGTCATGTGAAGAAAATAACCACCATCAAGTCGTTGCTAGATGATAGAAAACTAAAAGTAAATATGCCTTATAGGTTTAATGTCGTTGAGATGATGTAGTACCTGTGTCAACCAAAATGTAAGGCCAGAATACTCGAAATCAACGTCACTAATAATGCAAACGTAATGATAAAGCTAAAACGATATCAAGCAATTACCACCAAAGTTGTATAAAAACCACTACCCTGTCAAAACAAATTCCTATAGCATCATTCACACCAATTAACATCGTCGTAGTAGCCAAGTCGAACAAGTGATTTATGTCTCGCAAACAACGCTACACATTAATACTCAAACGTTAAGTGAAAGCATAAATTCAAATATGGATAAGAAAGCGAAGAAAATATTATTCTCCACCTACTGGAAGAATGGATGGATAGACTCAAAAGATAGACTCTTATCTGATGGAGATTTTGAGTACGCAAAGTCACAAGGATTGATGTTTGATCCGATTTCGATTTCTCACGATGACTGCATAGATACCATTGCAAAAGTAGTAAAAATAATATCCAGAGCACAAATTGCTAAAGGTTTTTTAAGTAGCCTGACAACTCGCCGCTTAGACTTAAGATCTTCTTTATCATCCTATTCAATTGCCAAAAATATCCCAGAGCATAAATATACACCCGTTATATCCGGCACTTCATATTCCGACGGAAAACCAACTTCACACTCCTACACCTGCGGTGTATGCCGAGACTGCAAATACGGGATAAGGGGTAGTCACAACTATAACAACACAGATATAAACGTATTGAATTTCGAGCGTATCAAATGGGGTGGTGTCCGTCATGGCGATATTTTATATACATATTTTGACTTAAACCAATTTATAAATACGGATATCCCTGACCCAACTGATGAAGACTTAAATTGTTTCAAAGAAATATTAAACACTATCGAAAGTTCGGAACCTACTGATTATCCCAGTGCCCTTGAAAAAAGATTGGCTAAGGTCGTAAAGTCCAGTAAAGCAGAAAGGCAGGTATTAATAGAGATTTTAGCCAGTATTGGAGTGTTACGACCAAGGAGCTACAATCGCCCTTCTAAAGGCAAAAATGACTGGGTGTTCGCTGAGTATTGGCGAGGTGAAGATAAATACTGCCATAAAACTGTCGATGAATATTTTGGTAAATATCTACAGTTATGAATGAAGTGGATCAGAGATCAAGCGAAGGCTTTTCCATCCCAAAACTAACCGCAAATAAGGCGCGGGAATGACTCGCTGTATCACAAAAGGTGCGTAATGCGTTTAGAATTAACTCTCAAGAACATGTTGGATAAAATTGAATCTTTAGATTGGAAGTGGGATGTATATATACCTTCTAATAAAGAAATTAATGACTCGATATTATGTCTTGTACTTGACGATGACACAGAAGAAGATCGTGGTATTGATGATGAACCAATTTACCCAACATCTATTGGTTATAAAAGCTTCTTAAGTGTGTCAGATTTGCAAAGTATTAAGAGTAATTTGCTGCAACAAAATTCTGAAGCTGGGTTAAATGAATTAATTAGTGCAGCAAAATATTATTATGAAAATGATGCTTTTATTAATATTAACCGCTAACCAATAAAAGCTGTCGGATGCTCCGGGCTAATGCGCACATTAAGGGTTACTCATAAGTGTATAACCCTATTCCTTGGGAAGAACGACTGTCACCACACAGCCCTGTTGCCAAGGGAGTAACGCTTGCGTGGATTGCTGACAGTTTTCGATTTGAATGCTGCCGTGATGGCGGGTGACCACATCCTTACAGATGGCTAAGCCAAGCCCTAATCCCGCATCTTTGGTTGAGGCAAAAGATGCCATCAACTCACTCGCCTGCCCCTGTAGCCCTTCGCCATTATCAATAACTAACACTTTGATTTCATTTGGATGATAATAGATATCGATCCATAATTGACGCACACGATTATCGCCGCAGGTTTCTAACGCATCTAAGCTATTTTTTACTAAATTGACCCACATTTGGCTTAAACCAACGCTATCGCCCATCAGTTCAAAGGGCTCACCCTGCACTCGCACATTCACTTGCACATTGGCGCGGTCTAGCTCGCGCCGCAACAGAGCTAAAGCTTCTTTCACCACTGGCACTATATCTAAAGGTTCGGTCTTGGCCTGACGCCGCTTGAGTAAACCGCGAA